>JAENZU010000735.1 GCA_016841125.1 Melioribacter sp.
TCTCATTTTCCATCAAAATCGAAAGATTAGATTCCGGGTCAAGCCCGGAATGACAAATTTGAGACAGCCTCATCCACTATTTCTCCATTAGATTCCCATCCCGATGCAAATCGGGATGGGACAATGACAAAAAAAAGGTCCAATTATTCAGAAGTTTCACTTAATTACTTAATCAGTTTGTATATAGTAGAAGTTGCCGAAGTGTTAGCGGTTCTTCCGCCCCTTTTATTGAATTTTTAGATTTCCCAAATTGTTGAGCATGCCGTAAAAGAATATAAACCTAAAACAAAGGAAAAAAATGAAAAAGATATTAGTAAGCATTTTTAGTTTAGTATTGATAATGGGTCTCCTTAGTTGTTCAGAGGAAACTGAGCCGCAATTCCGTGTACATAATGAGCGAACGGGGAAAACTAATTTGCAAATACAAACAACAGGGGGAAACACAATTAACATAAATGACGTTAATGAAAATCAAACCACTGAATATCAAACAGCAGCAGAAGGGGAAATTATAGCCACTGCAGTAATTCAGGGAGAGAACATTTCCCCGACCATAACATTTTTTGCACAAAAGGATCAGCGCTACACTATTGTGATTCAGAACGGAATTATACCGACCCTCCGTGTGGATCATTAATAGTATTCCCTTATAATAAAATTTTAATTTTTTGCATAAATAAAGGATAGTATATCTGCTTTCCGAGATATATACTGTGCTATGTAAAATAAATGATTGTGAACAATATGGAACGACGAAGTTTTATTTCAGGTATCCTCGCAATTATTCCAGCAGTACTATTTGCAAAAATAAAAATTGGTGTAAATATGAGGCAAGACAAAGGATTCAAAGTAGCATCCGGAGAAGCCAGGTTCGGGAAACATTACAAAATGAAAGGGGTTACGCTGAATAATTTGGATATCAAAATATCAGCGGAAGATACCGATGGAGATTTGGCAGTGTTCGAACAAACCGGACTTACTCCAATGGGTGGTCCCCCTTTACATATCCACCCAATGCAGGATGAATGGTTTTACGTAATTGAGGGAGACTATTTATTTCAAGTTGGATACGTTAAATATAGCCTGAAAATAGGAGACACAATTTTTCTTCCGAGAAATGTTCAGCATGCATTTATTCAATTAACCGAAAAAGGAAAGATGATTGTCTCTTATCTCCCCGCAGGCAAAATGGAAGATTTCTTCAGAGTTACCGATGGGTGGAATTCACCGCCGTCAAAGGAAGAAATAGCAAAAGTTTTTGAAGATCACGGGATGAAAGTGGTAGGTCAGCCTTTAAAGGTTTAATTAATTTCGTTATATTAAATACCTTAAAAATGTTGAGTATGTGGCGGTTCTAAAAACAGTATGCAGAGTATGCATAACTTGTGTTTTAATGTAACATTCTTTATAAATTAAAAGCATCCTGTTATCTTTTCTATTGCTTTGGAATATTCTCGAAATAATCAAAATGCTGCTTTTAGAATATGATTCTCAAAATCGAAGAACAAATTGATACCCGCAAGAAACAACCCGT
>JAENZU010000057.1 GCA_016841125.1 Melioribacter sp.
AAATCCTGTGTCACTAATTCCAAATCCTAAAATAAAGAGAAAATTGCCTGAAGTGGATAACGTTAAAGAATACGATTAAATTTTAACAAATTTAAATGATAAGCTATTTGATAAGTACGGATTAGTACTCAATTCAATTTTTGAATTACTATACGGATGCGCTCTGCTTGTTTCCGAATTATGTGCTTTAAAGATCAAAGATATAGATTTCAATAAACAAACTTTGAGAGTGCTAGGAAAAGGGAATAAGGTTCGAATCTTACCGGTTGGTAGTGAATCATTAAAAATCATCCGGAAGTATTTAGATACCCGGAATAATATTCAACCAAAAGATCATTTGTTACTCACACCAACAGGGCGAGCAATTTATCCTAAATATGTAAGCCGCAAAGTTGAAACTTTACTAAAAATGGTTACTGATACAACTAAAAAAAATCCACATTTATTACGTCACAGTGCAGCGACACATATGCTTGACAATGGCGCGGATTTAATGGCTGTAAAAGAAATATTAGGTCATGAAAATTTATCGACGACGCAAATTTATACTCATGTAAGTGTCGAACGGTTAAAAAAAACATACAAAACTGCCCACCCAAAATCATAAAGGAGTTAGTATGAATATTAACATAACATCAAGAAAATTCAGGGCAAATGACACCCTGAAAGAATTCATTCAAAATGAATTAAATAATCTTGAGCGCTTTAATGACAGCATAATGGATGCAAATGTTGTGCTTAGTTTTACTCATTTAAGAGATAGCATTAAAGAGGTGGAAATTGTTCTTCAACTGCCGGGTAAATCCCTAGCAGTGTCTGAATCTAGTGAAGACTTTTTTAAGTCTGTTGGTTTAGCAGTAGGTAAACTGGAAAGACAACTTAAAAAACTAAAAGATAAACGTTTAGCAAAAGTACGATGATTCGATTTTCGGATAACCAAATAGAGAAGAGAGAGAGCATAACTGTCGGTTTTTTTTATGAAAGGTCTAAAGACAGGTTTAAATTAAGGCTCGCATCTGATAGAACTGGTTTCGAAAGGAAAATCACCGAACAAAATTTACACAGACCCGGCCTTGCTTTAGCCGGGTTTGTTGATTTATTTTCATTTAATAGAATTCAAGTTTTCGGTAATACAGAAGTTCAATATTTAAAGCAGTTATCAGAGTCTGCAAGGAAAAAAGCTCTGGAAAGAATTTCCAAATTTAACATACCATGTGTAATAGTTACCGACAACAATGAACCTTTTCGGGAAATGATTGAATTATCGAATAAGTATCAAGTACCGATTTTTGTTTCAAAATTCAATACAACTAAGCTGATTTATTTAGTTAGCGACTTTTTGGATGATCAGTTTGCCCCAAGTATGTCAGTACATGGTTCATTTGTAGATGTCTATGGTGTCGGTATGCTTTTTGTTGGTGGTGCTGGTATAGGTAAAAGTGAGGTAGCTCTTGATTTGGTTGAAAGAGGTCATAGATTAGTTGCTGACGATATTGTCATTTTCACGAAAAAAGGTGAAGGAATTCTTATGGGTTCAGGAACCGAACTCGTTCAGCATATGATGGAAATTAGAGGTATCGGAATTCTGGACGTAAGAAGCATGTTCGGAATTAGAGCAATTAGGTTTCAAAAAAGACTTGAAGTAATTATTGAACTGGAAATTTGGGATGATAAAGGAGACTACACCCGAACCGGATTAGATGAAAGTTTTAAGGAAATTATGGATGTGGAAATACCCTATATAAAATTACCAATTTTACCCGGTAAAAATATTACGGTAATTTCTGAAGTTATTGCTCTTAACTATCTTTTAAAGCATTACGGATACGATGCAGCAAAAGTACTGCAAGAAAGATTATCGCAAAAATTAAGCAAAAAAAGTAAGGATGGGATAAATAGAACAGTTGACTATTTCGAACATGATTTCGAATAGTTACAATTTACTTGACAGATAGAAACTGATTTATTATCTTCGCACGGTTTATATGAAACAATTTTACTATTTCTCAAAATCGAAACTCAAATTTGTAGAGATTAGAAACTTCTACAGTAAGTTTATTTTTCTAATTTTATTCTTTTCTCTTGTGAGTTCATTTGTTTTGTTCGGAACTTATTTCGTTATAAAGGAAATAATTAATCCGGATGCCGAAGTTTCTGCTTTGCAGTCCAAAAACAATGAACTTAAAAATAAATTAGAATCATACGGACTCAAATTTGAGCAGTTCAGATCGGAGCTGAAACAGCTTTCCGAAACTAACGACGATCTGCGTCTTGCCGTAAATTTGGATCCAGTTAATTTAGGCAATGAAGAAGTCGGAAGCGGCGGTAGTTTATTCGATGAGAATCTTCAACTTAGTGTCGGGGAAGTCGGTGAGGTTATAGATAATATTGATGAGTATGTTGAAAAGATTAGATTTCAGTTGAATTTTGAAAAACAAAATTATGCCGACATTGAAGAAACGATGAAAATGAATGAAGAATTATATGCCTCAATTCCGGCAATTATTCCTACCGACGGACCTTACGGCGATAGATTTGGAATGAGGCTTCATCCAATTCTGAAAGTAAGAAGAATGCATCCTGGTCTTGATATAGTTGTAAATACAGGTGCCCCTGTTTACGCACCTGGTGCCGGAAGAGTTGTATTCGCCGGCAGAAGAGGCGGATATGGCAACACATTAGAAATTGATCACGGATTTGGTTATACAACACTTTATGCGCATCTTTCTAAAATTTTAGTAAAGAGGGGTCAAAAAGTTACACGAGGCGATGAGGTTGCAGTATCCGGAAATTCCGGAAAACTTTCTACGGGACCACACTTGCATTATGAAGTTAGACATAATGGTATTGCTTTAAACCCATCAAATTTTATATATGATGACGTTAATTTATTTGAATTAGTAAAACAGTGAAGATAGGAGATACATCAACATGATTTGGACTGTTGAGTTGGCCACTTTCTTAGACGATGCTCCATGGCCGGCAACTAAGGAAGAATTAATCGATTATGCTGATCGCATAGGAGCCCCTCTTGAGGTTATTGACAACCTTGAGGAGCTGGAAGAAACTGATGAATATTATGAGTCCATTGAAGATATATGGCCAGATTACCCGAGTGACGAAGACTTTTTCTATAATGATGATGAAGAATATAATTCATAGCTTTTATCTTTCATCATGAACGAATACTTTGATAACATTCATGGTCAGGGTAAAGCTACAAAAATATTAACTAATTTTTATGAATCCGGTAAAATACCTCACGCGCTTCTTTTTACCGGAAACGAGGGCGTTGGAAAATTTTTTACTTCCGTTCAATTTGCTAAGTTAATTAACTCCGGCAATAATGCCAGGCTGGAGCAGATTAACAAGCATATTTCAAACTTAACTGAACCTTATATAAAATATATAATTCCTTTGCCACGCGGGAAAGGGGAGGATGGTGATTCCGGTTCAACCGAAAAATTAACCGATGATCAAATCAACGAAATTAGATCCGAAATTTCAAAAAAAATATCTAACCCCTATCATAGAATAAACCTTGACCGGGCATTCAATATCAAAATCAGCAGTATAAGAGAAATCAGAAAATTTCTATCTCTAAACTTTGGTGAAGTAGAATATAGAGTGGTAATTATTGAAGAAGCTTCTCAAATGAATGCTGAAGCCCAGAATGCGCTGTTAAAAAGTTTGGAAGAACCTCCCGAAGGAGTTATTTTTATATTAATTACCTCCGAACCGGAAGGTTTGCTGCCTACAATCAAATCGAGATGCTGGCAGATTAAATTTGAACCTCTCTCAAACTCTGATGTTAAATCAATCTTGGCAACTTATTTCGATATTACAAAAGAAAGAGCCAGCCATGTTGCCTTATTTTCTCACGGATCAGTGAGCGCTGGATTGTCCTTGCTGGAAAACGATTTTGAAAAATTATTGGAAAAGACAATAATTATTTTACGGTATGCACTTGCTAAAAAATACTTTACGGCTTTGGATGAGATGAATAGTATTATTAACGAATCATCACTTACCAGCACAAAAGTATTCCTCCAGATGATTCTAATGTGGCTTTCCGATGCGCAGAAACATAAAGCAGGATTAGAGATTAGCTACTTTAAAAATTATTCCGATACCATAATTAAGTTCAACAATAAATTTTCTGATGCGGATATTGTAAGCGTTTATTCCAATATTGATAATTTAATAAGATTAACGGATAGAAAAGTCAACTTGAATATCATATCAATGAATATTATATTTGAGATAGCTTCAATCGCCTTAAGGTAAAAAATTGAAAAATATAAATTTGTCATTTCTGAGTAACGGTAACAGCGAGGACTTAGAAATAAAACTACTCGAAGAAGAATCAAATCTTAAATACAGACAGCACATCATAGAAAACTTAAACAGCCGCCCCAAAGCTTATAATGAATGTGTCGATTGTCCAATTGATTTGAGCGGTTCAACTCCGATCGATAATAGGAATATTATTGAAGTTGAATGCAAAGGTGTGCTGGGCGTTCATTTTGCGGAATCAGTTGATTCTGAAACGAAATTACATTGCGACGATTTAATTATTGTAGAATGTGAAGACTCAATTGAAATTTCCCGCATTATTGAGACAGAAGAAATTGTTAGGATCAAACGCCAAAGATTTGGGCTTTACGGTGAAGACCTTCCTAAAATTAAAAGAAAGGCAAACAGCAAAGACGTTGAAACTTATTATGAAAATTTGAATGATGAGCTGAAAGCCCGACCAATCTTTAAAGAGAAAGTTGATAAATTTAAACTAAACATGAAATTGGTTGACGTCCACTATCAATTTGATCGAAAAAAACTATTCTTTTTCTATACTTCGGACGGAAGAGTTGATTTTAGAGAGCTTGCAAAAGATCTTGCCTCAACATTTAAAACAAGAATTGAACTCCGCCAAATTGGTGTTAGAGACGAAGCTAAAAGAATTGGAGGATTAGGTACTTGCGGGCGAGAGTACTGCTGCGCCGCTTTTCTCAATAATTTCAAAAGAATTACAACTCAATTAGCTAATGATCAAAATTTAACTTCCAATATGTCAAAATTAAGCGGTCCCTGCGGTAAATTAAAGTGTTGTCTATCATTCGAAATCGAATAAAAGCATTTAAATAAATTGCATCTCTATCCTCTCTAAAATAAATTAGTATTTCATTTATTAATAACAAAAATTATAAGGTATAAATATGAGTAAAGCAGTAATTGTTGCCGCTAAAAGAACTCCGGTTGGAGCATTTCAGGGGGCACTTTCATCTGTGCCTGTTACTCAGTTGGGTAAATTTGCAATTGAAGCAGTATTGAACGAAACCAAAATATCGAAAGATGCGGTTGATGAAGTAATTATGGGAAATGTTTTACCTGCCGGGGTTGGACAAGCACCGGCGAGACAGGCAGCTTTATATGCCGGGTTGTCAGATAAAACGGAGTGCCTTACAATCAATAAAATGTGCGGCAGCGGTTTGAAATCTGTAATGCTGGCGCATCAAGCTATATTATGCGGTGATGCAGAAGTTGTTATTGCCGGGGGAATGGAAAACATGTCTAATTCTCCATATTTACTGCCTAAGGCACGAACTGGATATAGAATGGGTCATGGTCAAATATTGGATTCGATGATCGTAGACGGGCTCTGGGATGTTTATAACGACATTCATATGGGGAACTGTGCGGAAGCATGCGCCAAAGATTTCAAATTCAGCAGAGAAGATTTAGATGCATTTACAATTGAATCGTACAATAGAGCAATCAAAGCGCAAAGTGATGGTAAATTCATAGAAGAAATTACACCCGTAATAATTAAATCTCGTAAAGGCGAAACAGAAGTTGCTGAGGATGAAGAACCAAAGAATGTAAGGTTTGACAAAATACCAACGCTTCGTCCCGCATTTGATAAAGATGGAGTTGTTACGGCTGCGAATGCTTCTAAAATTAATGACGGTGCTGCTGCATTGTTGGTAATGTCCGAAGAAAAAGCAAAAGAATTAGGATTAACGCCATTAGTTGAAATTGTTGCTCAAAGTTCGGCAGCCAAAGCCCCAATTGAATTCACAACAGCTCCTGCAGATGCAATTGCCAAAGTTCTCAAAAAAGCAAATTTAACTAAGGATGACATTGATCTGTTTGAAATAAACGAAGCTTTTGCAGTTGTTTCTTTGGCAGTTAATAAAATACTCGGTCTTGATCCATCAAAAATTAATGTAAACGGCGGCGCAATTGCTATGGGTCACCCGATTGGAGCAAGCGGAGCAAGAATTTTGGTGACATTGATACACGAAATGAAAAAACGCAATTCTAAATTGGGATTAGCAAGCTTATGCATCGGAGGCGGTGAAGCCTCAGCATTAATTATTAAAAATTTATAATTAACACGGAGCTTTGAATGGAAATTAAGAAAGTTGCAATAATTGGCGCCGGTACAATGGGCAACGGAATTGCTCATGTTTTTGCCCAAAATGATTTTGATGTTACTCTGATCGATCAGAGCGAAGTTTACATTCAAAAAGCCTTAGCTACTATTTCTAAAAATCTAGATCGGCAAATTAAAAAAGAATTAATTAACGAAGATAAAAAGAAGCAAACTCTCGCTAATATTAAAACGCTTACCGATTATAAAAAATTAAGCAGTGAAACCGATCTGATTATTGAAGCCATTTACGAGAACAAAGATGCTAAGTTAACTATATTCAAAGAATTAGAAGGTATAATAAAAGATGATTCTATATTTGCTTCTAATACTTCATCAATCTCTATTACGGAATTATCTGCGGAATGCAGAGCCGATAAGTTTATTGGAATGCATTTTATGAATCCGGTTCCGGTAATGAAGCTTGTGGAAATAATTCGCGGATATTCAACCTCGGATCAAACATTTAAGATTATTTCAGATTTATCACAGAAATTAGGTAAAACCCCGGTTGAGGTCCATGATTATCCTGGATTTATCGCAAATAGAATTTTAATGCCTATGATAAACGAGGCAATTTTTGCGTTATACGAAAGCGTTGCCACGGCAGAATCGATCGATACAGTTATGAAGCTTGGTATGAACCATCCTATGGGACCTTTAACTTTAGCAGATTTTATAGGACTTGATGTATGTCTTGCAATTATGGAAGTTTTATTTGAGGGATTTAATGATCCCAAATATAGACCTTGCCCATTATTGAAAAAAATGGTTGCTGCCAAAAAACTGGGTAGAAAAACCGGCGAAGGATTTTTTAAATACGATCGATGAGAATAATAGACAAATCAAACAAAGAATATTATTTGAATAGCTTTGTATTAAATATTTACGGAATGAAGTGAAAGTTTTCATTCAAAATTTAAAAGAGCGATTTAATAAAATCTCTCTTCCTGAATATACTACCTTCAGTTTTTTCGCTGTATTGATAGGCATTTCGGCTGGATTGTCTGCGGTTATTTTTCATCACTCCATCAATTTCTTTAACGAATTGTTTTTTGAACAGACCAAAGAAGGTTTGTTTTTTCTAGGTACTGCAGCGGTAATTGTTCTTCCTGCGCTAGGAATGCTGATTCAGGCTATTATGATTTATGCGGCACCGGATATCTCAAAGAAAAGGGGAGTGGCGGAAGTAATTAAAGCAGTTGCTTTGAGAGGCGGTTACATTCCATTCAGAACTACTTTATTTCATTTTTTTGCGCCGGTAATTTGTATTGGTTCGGGAGGGACTGTCGGACCTGAAGGTCCTGCAGCTCAAGTCGGCGGTGGTGTCTCAAGTAAAATAGGAAGTTTGCTCAACTTATCTGATTCAAGAAGAAGAATGTTTACAGCCGCTGGAGCGGGAGCAGCAATTGCCGCAATTTTTAATACTCCATTAGGTGGCATATTTTTCGCGTTAGAAATAATTCTTCTAAATGATTTCCAAACTCCAACATTCAGTGCTTTAATTTTAGCATCAGTAACTGCCAGCGCCATTTCTAGAATTTTTCTTGGGGATTCATCTGTTTTTGTTTTTTCCGATCCCCAGTTTATTAGTTATGCTAATCTATATTTGTTTGCTATTCTTGGAGTATTAACCGGAATTCTTTCGTTACTCTTTATTAAATATTCCGGTTTTATTGAGGGATTATTTCATAAAAAGATATTAAAGAAAATACCTCGTTGGGCTGCAATGACAACAGTTGGAGCTTTAGTTGGAGTCTGCGGATATTTTTATAAAGATATTTTCGGCATTGGTTATAACGGAATTAACCATATTTTAGCAAACAGTTATGCATGGCAAATAGTGGCAATTTTGCTTGTAATGAAATTTATACTTGTTCCGCTTGTCTTGTATTCTGGGGGATTTGGAGGAATTTTTGCACCCTCACTTTTTATGGGAGCAAGTTTTGGCTATTTGTTTGTTATCACTGCTAATCAAGTGTTTGGTCTCAATTTAGACACAACAACTTTTGTTTTGGTGTCGATGGGTGCAACTTTAGGCGGTATAAATTCGATACCGATCTCATCAATTTTAATCATTTTCGAAATGACGAAAGATTATTCTTTCATTCTGCCATTAATGCTTGCTGTGGTTATAAGCACCACATTGGTTCAATTAAAACTTCACGGATCAATACACATGAAGCATCTTGAGCAGCAGGGATTTAATATTTCTCATGGGCGGGAAACCAGTATTCTTCGCTCAATTAAAGTAGAAAGCGTTATGCGTAAAGATGTGTTTTTAATACCGGATAACGCGACTCTGCCGGAGTTAATCAGCAATATGATGGGAAATCCTTCTTCAACATTTTATACAATGAATGATCAGAAACAGCTTAACGGTATGATCACCGAAAGTGAACTGAGACCTATAATCATGGAATATGAGCAGTTAAAAGAAATGCTCGTGGCAAGTGATATTGCAACTCATAACGTGATTCGTGTTAAGAAAAATGATAATCTTGATCATGTGATGAATTTATTCGGTAAAGTTAAAGTTGATGAATTTCCGGTAACCGAAGATAATAATGAAAATGAAATAATTGGGACAATTTCTCGGCACGATGTGATAGCATCTTACAATAGGGAAAGTTTAAAGTTTAATTTGGCGGGCGGATTGGCAAGAGAATTACGAACGATAAAAAAGACTACCATTTCAAAAGTTGCTAGTGGATTTTCGATAGTTGAAAGAAAGGTTCCGCAAGAATTTGTTGGTAAATCACTTTCAATGATAAAACTTAGAAATGAGTTTGGATTAGAAGTTTTGATGATTAAAAAATATCAATCAGTTTTAGATACTGATGATGAAAGTGAGATAGTTACAATTCCGGATCCTGATTATATTATTCAAATGGATGATACGTTAGTGATTTTTGGAAAGGACGAAAATATTGAAAAAACGCGACTATGGGATTAAAAGTAATTCTATAAATGTCTTATAATGTATATTATGTAAACTAGCAATTCCCTTTTTCAAAGCACACCCGTAAACTTCAAATAAATAAAAACTATGAAGATTAATACAACAATTAGTACTATTGGTGATCTCGTTCTTTTCTTTGTCTTCCTGGCGTACCTGAATTTAAGACGCTTTTTTCTTTTTTCAGATTCATCTTCCTCTGGGTTATAAAATCTTGGTGTGTAATCGAATATTCTGTGATTTGGTTTTTTAAACATGTTTCAGCCTGAAATAAATTTAAGTTTACCTTTTAGAATTTTAACATTTAGACTAACAATATCATCCCCAAGCGATTCTCCGTCCGTGTGAACAAAAGCCGGTTCTGAGAGGTTTATTTCAGCAAATTCAGTTTTATACATAACAGCTTCTTTAATACTCGATAATTTATTAAATAAAACCTTCGGAAGCTCTACCAATAGTTTTATCTTTGAAATTGGCTCAATAACTGTAATATCCAGCAATTCGTCATCAACAATTGCATTTGGATTAAGATAAAAACCGCCTCCGGAACAAGTACCATTGCCGATGGTAATTAGCAGTTTATGTCCTTTTATGTGCATATCATTAAATTTTAATGAAACATCGAGCAATCTTAAAGTTTTAAGAGACCTAAATACAGCATTTATATACGATATTAAACCTGAGAGTTTTTTATTAGTTTGATTCAAATGGGCAACCTGGGCATCAAACCCGATTCCAACGGCATTAGAAAATACTCTGGTTTTAATTTCATCACTTCCCCTCTTTTTATATTCAACGAATCCTAAATCGACATTTTTATATTTAGCTTTATTTCCACCGAGTACCAGATCTAAATCTTTACTGAATATTTTTGACAATCCTATGTTCTTTATGAAATCATTACCGGAACCAATCGGCAATACACCAATTACATTTTCCTTTTCTAAATTCAAACCGTTAATAATTTCATTTAATGTCCCGTCGCCCCCAACTGAAACTATGATTCCGTTGGAATTATTAGAAATTTCTTTGGAAAGTTCTGCCGCGTGCATCGGTCTTTCAGAAAGCAGTATTTCAGTGTGATTTGCATGATTATTCAGGAGTGATTTTAACTGAGGAAGCATCTTTTCTCCCCTGCCTTTACCTGAAGCTGGATTTACTATAAAATATATTTTATCCAATAATACGGCGACCTATATAATGTCTGTTAACTTATAATAATTTAATTCTTTACATAGGAAATTCTAATGCTGATTATTGCAGTTCAAAAAGTGCTTTAACATATTTTTTGGAGTCAAAATCTTGAAGGTCATCAATTTTTTCACCGACGCCGATATATCTTACCGGGACCTTTTGTTCAGCACAAATTTGAAAAATAACTCCGCCTTTTGCAGTACCGTCAAGTTTCGTAACAATAAGTCCAGTAAGGTCTGTAAATTTTTCAAATTCTCTTGCCTGAATCAAAGCATTCTGACCAGTATTCCCATCAACCACGAGAAATGTATCATGTGGAGCATTTTCAACTACTTTGCCTAAAACTTTGCGTATCTTCTTTAATTCTTCCATTAAATTATTTTTTGTATGCAGCCTTCCGGCAGTATCAATCAATACAATATCTGCATTTGTTCTCTTTGCAACGTTCAGTGTATCAAATGCTACCGCAGATGGATCTGAACCCGATTCCTTCTGCACTATTTCTACACCTGCTCTCTGAGCCCAAATTTCCAACTGTTCATTTGCCGCAGCTCTAAATGTATCCGCGGAACCGATTACAACCTTTAATCCTGATTGCTTAAAATTGTATGCCAGTTTGCCGACGGTTGTCGTTTTACCGGCACCATTAACGCCGACAATTAAAATTACATACGGTTTGAATTTTTCTATTTCAATTTTATCAATAGGTCCTTCGCTGTATCTATCTAAAGCTGAAGCAAGTTCGTTTTGAATAACCTCAAGTACATTTAACTTACTTCTGTCTTGCTCCCTCTTTAATGCAATTCTGGTTGTTTCAATTACTTCCATAGCAGTTTCTAAACCGATATCGGAAGTTATTAAAATTTCTTCCAATTCTTCAAGTGTAGCTTCGTCGATATTGGCTTTACCGCTGACTGTTTCACTTATTCTATTAACAATCTTCTCGCGGGTTTTGTCTAGCCCGTCTTTAAGTTTATCAAAATTTATATTCTTAAACAGCTTCATTATTTTTCTTATTCCATTTAATTAATTCGAATCCGCGCAGTGCATAACCTCCCACTGAAAGAAAACTGAGGGTTAAACTGACGAAGTAAAATATATCATAAATTATTGGAGCATGCACATCAAAATTTAATATTACAGTCAATATAAAAAACCCGATTGTTAGAACTGTAATTTTACCCAACAAATTTGACGGCAGTACTTTGTTCAATTTTTGGGAAATAAAAATTCCGCCGGTGAATATTAAAATATCTCTTAAAATAATTACCCAAAAGTAGAATTCCGGAATCTCATCGATTAAGTATAGTTTTACTATAATTATCGCAACAAGCAATTTATCGGCAAATGGGTCTATGATCTTTCCAAGTTCGGAAATTTCATTAAACTTCCGTGCGAAATAACCATCGAGCAAGTCCGTTAATAATGCTAATAAACAGAGTGCGGTTAAGATAAGCCTTATACTGAATCCCTGATCCAATTTATCTAAGAAAATAATAATTGGAATTCCGAGCAGTACCCTTGAAAAACTGATGTAATTTGAGATAGTATGTATATGTTTGAATTTTACCATTTATCTTATTACGGCAAATTTTTCAATTTTTTCATCGGTTTCATTCTTGGTATCATCAAGTGAAACTATT
>JAENZU010000058.1 GCA_016841125.1 Melioribacter sp.
TTTGCACACGTTGCCTGTCCGGCAATAATACTGTAATTATTATATGGGTGAATAAATACCGCCCCGGTTTTTTCAACCACTTTTTCAAGTGTTTCCTCTCTCGCTTTCTGTGTTGGTTCACAAAATATTATTTCTCCACCGTAACTTGAAACTGCTTTCTTCTTTATTCCCGGTGCGGTATTGGGCATTACAATGTAAGCTTTTAGGTTATTCATTTGGGCTGCCAGGGACAATGCCGCCGCGTGATTGCCCGATGAATGAGTCGCGACTCCGTTTTGAATGTCTTTTTTGTCCAGTGAAAGCACCGCGTTTGTCGCCCCCCTAAATTTAAATGCACCAACTTTTTGAAAGTTCTCGCATTTAAAATAAATTTCAGTCCCGGTTATTTCATTTATTAACCGAGAAGTCCAAAGAGGCGTTTTGTGAATAAAAGGTTTTACCCTTTCGTGCGCGGTAATTATATCTTCTTTATTTGGCGGTCTGTTCATCATACTTCCTCAAATTCAAATGAAAATATAGCTAATATTAAAGTTCTTTTCATCAGACTGCGAGTTACTCTTTTTTATGATTCTTTTTTACACATACAGTAATTATCTTTAAGATAAATCTTAGGAATTATTTGTTTTGAAATTTTTCTCAACATTAATACTATTTTTAATTCTAAGCTATCCGGCAATAGCTCAGAAAGTAATTTCGGAAATTAAGTTTAACGGACTCGAGAAAACCGAAAGAGCTTTTGTTGATCAATTTGTTCAGTGTAAAGAGGGAGATACCGTCGATTCGGCATCAATCGAAAAAGATGTGCAGGCACTAAGGAATCTTCGAATTTTTTCGAACGTTGAAAGCCGCCTGGAAATGAATGAAAATAACGCGGTACTTATCTTCGATGTTGACGAAGCATTCACTCTTACGCCTTGGGTTGACTTCGGCAAAATTAGAGAGAATTATTATTATCAAATTGGAGTAGTGGAAAATAATTTTCTCGGGTACGGAAATATTCTGGGCGGATATTACAAATATTATGACCGAAACACTTTTGAAGTATTCTACAAAGTAAATTATCTATTCGGAAGCAGATTCGGACTCAGAATGCGTGCCGCAAATTTCGGAACATTCGAGCCCGCATATTTCAGCAACGGAATTTCAAATTACAAGGTTGATAAAAAATCGTTCGAAGCAATTTTCAGTTATGATTTCTCAAAAGTTCGCGGACAGGGCATAACATATATTCTTCAAGCCGGTGGCGAATATCTATTTGAACAATACGATAAAGATGTGGGCGATATTGCTCGAAATTTCCCCGGACCGGATTACAAAAGCTTCAATAAGTATTTATTTAAAACCGGTTTTACCGTTAAAAATTTGGATTACTACTTTCATTATTTAGAAGGATTTCAAAACGAGATTTGGTATGAAATTGTTTCCGATGATGTTGACGGTATGGGCTTTTACAAAATCATCAATGAAATAAAGGGATTTTACAGATTTACCTCAACCACAAATTTAGCTGGCAGAATCCGTGCAGGAATTTCCACCGATAAAGAATCTCCCTTTGTACCGTTTGTAGTGGATAGTTACATAAATGTTCGCGGTGCAGGAAATCGTGTATCCAGAGGAACCGCGGAATTCACAATTAATTTTGAAGTGCGCCAGACATTATTACAACTAAGTTACGGAGCTCTTCAGCTTGTCGGTTTCTCCGATTATTCAACACTAAAACCGGGTTACGAAAATTCGGGTAAGATGTTCGATTCAAGAAATAGATTTCTTTATTCGGGTATCGGATTGCGCGGACAGTTATTTGCATCTTATGGTGCCGTTTTGAGACTCGATTACGGTTTTGATATGGATGATTTTAGGTCGGGTGCGTTTGTATTTGGTCTGGGTCAATATTTTTAATTTGAAAAAATCACTTCAAATATTGTTGATGTTTACCACTTTCAGTATTTTATTAATTGCGCAGAAAAGCTTTGTGAAGATAGAGAGTGGGGATTTTTCTTATGCCGGCAGTGATTTTCGCTTCCTCGGTTTCAATGCATATTATCTGCACGACATTTATTTTGATAACAGCAAACGAAATGTAATTGAAGAAGTTTTTCAATTTGCACAAAACTATAATTTTAAAGTAATCAGAACCTGGGCATTTAATGAAACGGTATTCAAATCAGCGATAATGAAAAATCCATATGAATTAAGTGAAAGAGGGCTGGAAGCACTTGATTATATTTTATGGCTTGCCGATAAATACAATATCAAGCTGATACTTACTTTAGCCAATAATCATAGGGATTATGGCGGTATTCCTAAATACATTGAGTGGGCAAACTCCCGATTAAGCAGTTCTTATTCTCACACAGATTTTTTTACTAACGATTCAATCAAAGCGTGGTACAAATTTTATGTCTCTTCTATTTTGAATCGTGTTAACGGAATTAATGGCATTAAATATAAGGATGATCCTTCAATATTTTCTTTTGAGTTAATGAATGAGGCAGTGTGTCATTTTACCAATCATCAAATAATTTATGACTGGTATTTTGAAATGGGACAGTTTTTTAAATCGATCGATCCGAATCATCTTTTGACAACCGGCGAACAGGGATACGACAATTACAATCATCACTATTCCGATATTGATCTATTCTACAACTCAGCAGATTTTTTACTCAACGGGATGAAGGGTACAAGCTACATAATGAATTCACAGATAGAATTTATTGATTACACTTCATATCACTTATACGCAAATCTTTGGGGAATGAATTACACCGCGGGAAATACATGGATCAGAGATCACGATAGAATTGCCGGCGAGCTCAACAAACCAGCTTTAATGGGGGAGTTCGGCGTTAAGTTTGGTTACTCAAATATCATCGGGCAGTTTCTTGATGTGCTGAAATTTTGCAGATCAGAAAATGCATTAATTTGGAGTTACCGCCATCCCGATATTCCATTTGATGACGGATACGGTTTTAACGAAATTGACAACCCGGATTTAATAACACTATTTAAGGAATACACGGACTGGCTTGAATTAAACAGAACCGCAGCAGAAATTCCGGCAGGGATAAGTCTGCACCAAAATTTCCCCAACCCTTTCAATCCTTCAACTACAATCACTTATTCAATGGAAACGGAAGAGTATGTTAAACTTAGTCTCTATAATTCTCTCGGCGAGAAGATCGGAATACTGGACGAAGGGATAAGAAATGCCGGTATGCATACATTGAGCATTTCAGCAAACAGCGGTTATCTTGCAAGTGGAATATATATCTATACTTTGCAGACCGAAAATGAATTCCAATCTAAAAAAATGACTATTCTTAAATGATAAAAATTTTTCTGAAGTTCATTCTCCCTTTGCTGATTGCGGTCGCGGTGCTAATCATTTTGCACCAATGTGATAGTAACGAGATAAATTTTGTTGACGCCGACCATCCGAACATTCAGTACTTTGGGCGTTTCAACTTTTCCGATCCTAAAAATCCCGAATTTGACTGGCCCGGCATTTATATTAAAGCTCAGTTTTGGGGCACCAATTGTTCGGTCAGATTAAAAGACGGCAACAATGATTACAATGTTTTTATCGATAATCAACTGACATTCGTTTTGCGAACCACAAGTGATACCCTCTATCGGGTGGCTCAATTTCTTGAAAACAAACGTCACTCAATTATGATCACCAAAAGAACCGAAGCCTCTTTTGGGAAGGGGGTTTTCAGCGGATTTGTGTTTGAGAACGGCGGTAGAATTTTTAAACCACAGCCGGCTAAACTCAGGCGGATTGAATTTATCGGTGACTCGTTTGTGGCAGGTTATGGTAATGAGGGTCCGGATCCCAAATGTGATTTCAGTCGTGAAACAGAAAATAATTATTCAGCTTACGGTCCGGTTTTAGCCCGTAAACTTAGGGCAGAATATCATATAATTGCTGCTTCGGGTATCGGGGTTGTACGGAGTTACGGAGACACCCTCACTCATCACGGTAAAACAATGCCGCAGGTTTATCCGCTTACCTGCTTTAATGATACACTAATTTATGATGATCCGGATTGGCAGCCCGATGCAGTTGTGATACGTTTGGGCAGAAACGATTTCTGGCGAAAGCCCTACCCTAAAAAATCATTATTTCAAAACACATATCTTCAGTTTTTAAAATCTATTAGAGCTATGTATCCCAACTCTTATTTATTTGCCATTTCCGGTCCCATTCTGCAGGATCCCAATTCATCATATATCAGTTGGGCTGTAAAGAAGTTTAAAGAAACCTCGGATAAAAAAATCACATTTATTCGAATACCTTCAATACTTAAACGCCCTCAGGATTTCGGGTGCAACTGGCATCCGAATGTTCAAGGGCATATAAAGATTGCAGAATTTTTGGAACATAAAATTCGCGAAAAATTATTGTGGTTTTGAAATAGAGCTTACCAAGGATCCTTTAAAATAAATTTTCGCTGTTTTAAACTTCGTCAAACCTGTCCCAAAGGTATACCTATGACAAAAGTGAGTTACAACGCAAAACAATTGACTAACAAGCGCGAAATACTGCAATCATTACAAACCCTTAATCTTTCTCCTTGCTGAGCCTTCATATTTATAGCCCATACTATACCTATTCTTGCAACGATAGTTTTTATCAGCCTCAAAATTAGCTAAACCCGGATCGCATTATACATTAAATTTATAATTTATAAATCTTCCCAATCCTCTTCTTCAACTTCAGCCAAAACACCATTAAATTCATTAAAAATGATTTCCTCCGGTTCAAGTGGAAGTAATGGAAGTTTAATAACATCATTTTTCCCTTTAACGTGTATTCGCAATCTTGCAAATTGATCATTTCCAAAATCAATTTTTATTGGTACATACATCTCAAAATCGTTTGAAACATTTTCAGTTTTAACTCGAAATGAAACCTGATATTTGCCATTGCCAACATCTTCAGTTTTATAAGCAAATTTGCATTCCGGCAAATCGGTCCCATAAATCCACTGCTGAAAAAACCAATCCATGGGCATACCAATATGTTTTTCTACTACTTTTTGTATATCGGCAGTTGATGGCTGCTTGCCTTTATAAGTTTGAAACAGATCCCGCATCATTGCACTAAAAGGGTCTTCGTTCATGTTTTGCAAATTTATCATTATTGTTCTAAGCATATGCCATATCCATGCAGTTTTTTTATATACAATTAATCCATAATCCCCCATGGTTTCTGAAGTATTCGTCCGGTATCCAAGCCACACTGGACCGGCTTCAACTCCATCTTTAAACAAAAACTTTCGGTTTTCAAAAATCCATTCCTTGTATTTTTCCAACATTTCAAAATAGAGTCCTTTATCTGTACTTACCGCCTGGAAGTACCAAAGAGCGGAAAATTCAGACAATCCCTCGCTTATCCATTGATCATGATAGCTTTCAAAGTCTACACTAATTCCCCACCAATGATGGGCTACTTCGTGCGCGCGGAAAATCCTGTCATAACCATATCTGTCAGTATTCTGAAATGTAGACCATGCTAAATGGATTAACCCAGGATAAGCTGTTCCATGTCCGGAAGGAATTTCTGTTACATAAAACCTTTCAATATCCGTTGTACCAAACATGTGTTCAAAAAACACTAAACTATTAGTAACATCTTCACCAACCTGTTTTTCCATTTCACTTCCCTTGCTGCTCCACATTCCTCTATGCCAGTCTTCACACATCATAATTGTAATAGGCACAACCCTCTCATCTGTAATATTGTATTCAGTAAAACGACCAATATTAAACGAAGCGTTGCGGATTGGTTTGTTAACCATCCATCGGGAATGTATTTTATCATCAACATTTTCAGATAATATTTGGGTACCAACACAAACAAGTTTAAACCGTTCCGGGTAAATAAATGAAATATCAAATGTAGATTTTTCTTCTCGAGTATTTAGTCTCGGATACCAGTTGGATTCCGAACGATTAAAAATGAATTCCTGATAGCTTCCGCCCAGTTCGATATATTCTGTTAAAATAAGATCGCCATGATAGAAAATTGTGAGAGTTTGCTTTTTAGATTTTGTAAAAGGCGATTGCCCTTTAATCCAAATTAGTGGGTTTTCTTCACCTTTAAATAAGATTGCCTTACTTCCATCAGACCAGTGAGCAGAATCCACTTCAAGTTCCTTATATAATTCTACGTACATCCATTCTGAATCGACGTTGGGAATTATCTCAATTGTTGCCTGTGCATATAACTCCAGACCATAATCCAAACTGCATTTTAATGTAGTGTGGGTTATTTTTAAAGGATCCATTTGTTCAAAAGCAGGACGACTTGTTAATTTATAATCCTCCTCTTTATGAAACTGGTTAATAATATCAACTGTTTGGAATAAGCTCTCTTTTAATTTGCCGAATACTATTTCTTCGTTTCTATATGGACTGATTTCAAAACTATAGACTTCCGAAGGTACTCGTAAGCTGCCTTTTAACAATGAGAAAAAGTAACTGTTCTTAGCATTTTCCAAAAGAAATCTGACAATTGGGGTTTTAAAAAACATCTTATCTTCATCGCTGATTTTTTCTATAGCGTTGTTTAAGACTCTTTTAACTTTAAGATCAATATCTTGTTTAATGGATTGTGCGCCATTTTTTAATTCTGTTTCTGTATCATCTGCAAAAAACATAAGCATACTTTCAAATTCAAATTGGTTGTTTTCACTTTCCATATACCGGTAAAACTGATCTTTTTCGATTTGCGTTGGGGGTAAAAGTGTCATGCTGCCTTTCCCGATAAAAATCGCTCCAATTACACGTCCATCAATGGGTTTTAAAAAATATACTTGCCCTTCAAGCAAAATAAAATCAGCAGCATCTTTTGAAAAGGAATAATTGTCTACTTTATAAATCTGATTTTCATCCGGTTCGAGGTTGAGAAGTTGGTTAACTGTGGTGACATATTTGTTCCCGGAATTTTCGTCTGCGTGTAAAACAATCATATTAACAAAAACAATAATAATAAATGAAGATAGCGCTACCCTCATCAAAGACCTCCATGGATATATATTGAAATTAATTATACTAAAATGCCTCTACACAATATTTATTTGCAATTCTTCACCTAATGCTTCCGGGTATCTCTTTAATGTAGAAAGTCGAATATCTTCTGCATGGTTTTCTATTCGAGTGATTGCCGACTACTTTGTACTTAACCTTTCAGCAAGTTCTTCTTGAGTTATTCCAACTCTTCTCTTGATTGGCATAGTAATAAACCAATCTTAAAACTCTCATATCCCTTTTCGCTGTTTTTTGCAATCTTCTTATTTTTCCTGTTATCGATATATTTTTCTAAATCATTTATTGGAACTGGTTTCTAAAAAACCCTTCTTTTTTGTTTCGGCTAGTTTTATCTCCGACTTTGTTTTTTTCTAGTTTACTTTTATAAACTTCGACAAACCTATCCCGCGCTTTATGCGTGAAAACAATTTGTCCCAGAGGGCAGCCAATCGCAAAAGAAAATTAAGTAAAATAAAATTTAAAATGTATAGCGGAGCTTCCTCATTTCCTTTTTAAGTTGAACGTATTTTTGTAATTTCCAAGACTCATAAATTTGAAACAAAGTAATTAACTAATTTATAATACGGAGTTTTAATAATGTTAAAATCATTTTTAATAATTTTATTGGCAGGTTTACTTATGACAGCTTGCGCAGAGAAAGAAACAAATCCTTTATTAATTGAATGGGACACACCTTTCGGTACGCCCCCATTCGATCAAATAAAAACGGAACACTATTTGCCGGCATTTAAATCGGCAATTGAAAAACACAATACCGAAATTGAAGCGATTACCTCCAACACGGGAGAGCCGACATTTGAAAACAGTGTTGAAGCACTGGAATACAGCGGTGCTGATCTTACAAAAGTGGAGAGGATTTTCAATGCGATGACAGGCGCAATGATAAGTGATGAATTGCAGAAAGTCTCAAAAGAGGTATCTCCCCTGCTCTCAAAACATAACGATGATGTAAATCTTAATCCAAAACTTTTTGAAAGAATTAAAGCTGTTTACGATCAAAAAGATCAGTTGAATTTGAGTGATGAACAAAAGGTATTGCTTGATAAAAAATAGAAAGCATTTATAAAAGGGGGCGCTAATTTAAATGTTGAAGATAAAGCACAGTTCAGAAAGATCAACGAAGAGCTTGCAATGCTAGAGCTGCAGTTCAGCGAAAATGTGCTGGGTGAAACAAATAAATTTGAAATGGTTTTAGAAAATGAAACGGATTTGGAAGGGCTGCCTCAAGGTGTAAAAGATGCAGCAGCCGAAGCCGCCAAATCCAAAGGCTACGAAGGCAAGTGGCTTTTCACAATTCAAAAACCAAGCATGATCCCTTTTCTTCAATATTCCAAACGGAGAGATTTGAGGGAGAAAATTTATAAAGGCTACATCATGAAAGGTGATAACGGCGGCGAGTTCGACAACAAAAAAATGCTTTCGAAAATGGCGGCGTTGAGAGTTAAAAAAGCAAATCTATTGGGATATGAAACTCATGCGGATTTTCAGCTTGAAGATAAAATGGCAAAAAATTCCAAAAATGTTTATGATCTGCTCTATAAAGTTTGGGACCCTGCGCTCAAAGTAGCTAAAACTGAAAGGGATGAAATGCAGAAAATAATAGATGCCGAAGGCGGAGATTTTAAACTGGCAAGCTGGGACTGGTGGTATTACGCTGAAAAAGTTAAGAAAGCAAAATATGATTTTGACGAAGATGAAGTCCGCCCATATTTCAGTGTAAACAATGTGATCAACGGAGTCTTTGGATTATCCTCTGATCTGTGGGGTCTGCAGTTTGTTGAGCTTAAAAATATTTCAAAATATCATCCCGACGTAAAAACATTTGAAGTGAAAGATAAAGACGGTAGTCATATTGGAATTTTATACACCGATTATTTTCCGAGGGACAGCAAGCGGGGCGGCGCCTGGATGGATGCATTCAGAAAACAAAGCAAGAAGAACGGCGAATTTATTCATCCTGTAATTTACAACGTCGGCAATCTCTCCAAACCTACTGCGGATAAACCTTCACTCATAAGCCTTGATGAAGTAAATACATTATTCCATGAATTCGGGCATGCGCTGCACGGACTTCTATCGGAATGCACATACGAATCACTTTCCGGAACGGCTACTCCGCGGGACTTTGTAGAATTCCCTTCACAGGTTATGGAGAATTGGTGCATGAATCCGCAAGTACTTAAAAAGTATGCAAAACATTACAAGACCGGCGAGGCAATTCCCGATGAATTAATTGAGAAGATATACAATTCATCCAAGTTTAATCAGGGTTTCGAAACTGTTGAATATTTGGCTGCATCGATTCTCGATATGGATTGGCACACAATAAAAGAGCCGGTTGAGTTTGATGCCGTTGAGTTTGAAAATAAATCAATGAACCGTCTCGGGTTGATTGATGAAATTATCCCCCGTTACAGAAGCACTTATTTCAATCACATTTTCGGCGGCGAATACTCTGCAGGTTATTACAGCTACATCTGGTCTGAAGTTTTGGATGCCGATGCGTTCAAAGCATTTCAAGAATCCGGGGATGTTTATAACAGCGAACTTGCAGGCAAGTACCGTAAATATATTCTTGCTTCCGGGGGAACAGATGATGCGATGGAACTATATGTCAAGTTCAGGGGAGCTGAACCAACTATTGATCCGCTCCTCAAAAGAAGAGGTTTGGATTAACAATTAGCATGACCGGGGGTTTCCTGCTGCATTGGCAGTAAGCCCCTTTAGTATTTATCCACATCAGGAAAATGACAATTGCCCCTTAAAAGAAAATCGATATCGATATTGGGAGTTAATCACGTTATTGAAACAGCCAAAAAGTTTGGTATCCCGATTGAGGATTTTCTAAAGCAAATAAACATTGATGAAACGATGATCCCCGTTTTAGAAACGCGGGTTGATTTTGAAATACTTGTAAAAATCTTCAAGTTTTGCGAAAAGCAATACGGTCCTGCATTCCCGCTTCATCTTGCAAGAGAAAATCCAATTGGTAAATTCACTTTAATCGATTATGCAATGGCAAATTGCGAAAACTTAGGAGAGGCTTACAAAACACTTGTAAAATATTGGAACTTAGCTTCTGAAGTATCTGAACAAAAATTACAAATAATAAACGGTGAAGTTTCTCTAGGTACAAAGCACCCCAAAGCAGTGATGGACTATATACCAAATATTGTTGAGTCTACCCTATTTCATTTTCTAAACATCGGTAGAACTCTAACTAAAACTGAATGGAAACCCAATAGAGTTCTGCTGCAAAACAGCGCTACAGATAAATTAGAGTATTCAAAATTATTCAAAGCACCTGTGTTTAATGATCAGGATGAAACCGTTTTGATATTTGATCCTTTGATTCTTGAACTTCCGATAGTTGGAGCAGATAGCGCATTAAAAAAAGTGCTCGACTCTACTGCGAAAAAAATACAGGCTAGACTGCCAAAATTCGAAAATTTTTCTGATAAGGTTGCCAAAACAATAAAACAAAATCTGGAATCTCAAAATTATCAAATTGAGTATATAGCAGACGAATTGAAAATTAGCGTCAGAACGATGCAGAGAAAACTTAAACAAGAATCAACCACATATAATGAAATACTAACAAAGGTAAGACTTTCAAGTGCCGAAGCCCTGCTGCAGCAAGAAATTTTTACCATAGAAGAGATATCCTTACTTCTCGGATATAATGACCCCAGCGCATTTTACAAACTCTTTAAGAAGCAGCTTGGTAAAACTCCCGAAGAATTCAGGCAGCAGCAGACTAATTAGAAAGTAATTGATTTTTCATTTATTAATTTGATTCAAATGCCCCTCATTAATATTTTATTTTTTCAATTGATAAAATTGCGAGTTACTTATGCTTAAAAGAAGAGAGTTTTTAAAGTCTGCCGTATTTTCGTCGGCTGCATTAACACTGCCTATAGGTAGTTTTGCCAAAGAACTTAAAGATGACCCTGTATTAAATGAAGCTTTTATTAGAGTAAACGGGATCATCACCGCGAATGGAAAGCCTCTAGAAAATGTTGTTGTAAGTGACGGCGAAACTGTAACATCCTCCGACAAATACGGCAAGTACGAATTTTTGACGAACAACCGGTTTGTGTTTATTTCTATTCCGGCAGGATATATAATTCCGAATAATGATTCGGGCACTGCTCTTTTCTACAAAGAAATTGATTATCGAAAGAGAATATCATTTTATCTATTCGAGTTGGAAAAATCTATTGATGATACCGAGCATTCCTTTGTTGTCTTTGCAGACCCTCAAACATTGGATGAAGATGATCTGCATAAATTCCATTCCGAAACAATACCGGATTTGAAAAAAACATTGGCAGAACAAAACATTCAAAATGCATTCGGTATTTCTGTCGGTAATATTATGTACAACAATCTCGAACTTTATCCTGAGTATGAAAAAGCAGTTCAAAAAACGGGTATTCCATTTTTTCAGGTTTTCGGCAATCACGATGCTGAGGTAAAAACCCAAACCGATGAGCAAAGTGAAAAAACCTTCACAGATTATTTTGGACCGACATATTATTCCTTTAACCGGGGCGAAGTTCACTATGTTGTGCTTGATGATATTTTCTGGTTCGGAACATATATGGGTTACTTAAATCAGCGCCAATTAGATTGGTTGAAGCGAGATCTTTCCTTTGTAAAAGAGGGGACGCCGGTTGTTATATTCATGCACATTCCTCCTTTCACAACACAATATATCAGATATGAAAATGAAAAACCTTCGGATAAAGTTAGGCTCGTAAATAAAGAGCTTTTGTATGAATTACTTGAACCTTTTAAACCACTTTTAATATGCGGTCACACTCACGAAAGTGAATATATAAAGGATGGCAAAATGGATATCCATGTTTGCGGTGCGGTTTGCGGCGCATGGTGGACCGGACCGGTTTGCCACGACGGAACGCCAAACGGACATTCAATTTATAAAGTAAACGGAAAAAATTTTTCGTGGCAGTATAAATCAACCGCCATGCCTATCGACCATCAGTTTAGTATGTACACTCCGGGCAGTGAACTTAATGATTCGGATGAGTTAATCGTAAATGTATGGGGGTTTGGCGAAGAGTGGAAAGTAGAATGGTTAGAAGATAATAAGCCCATGGGTAAAATGGAAAACAGAACGGCT
>JAENZU010000736.1 GCA_016841125.1 Melioribacter sp.
ATAATAACCACTTCGGGCGGGGGCGCACTGATTTCGGATAATGAAGAATATGTAAAGAAGGCAAGATTTCTGGCAACGCAAGCCCGGGATGACGCACCGCATTATCAGCACTCGCACGTCGGATATAATTATAGAATGAGTAATATAGTTGCGGGCGTCGGCAGAGGACAAATGAAGGTTATTGACGAACGGGTTAATCAAAGACGAAATAATTTTGAATTTTATAAAAAAAGTTTAAATTGTATAAATGGTCTTAGTTTTCCGGAGGAATCTAAAAATAATTTTTCCAACAGATGGCTAACAACCATTCAGGTTGATCCTGATTTAACCGGGGGAATTAGTAGGGAGGATATTCGAATAGCACTGATGAAAGAAAATATTGAGGCACGTCCACTGTGGAAACCTATGCATCTTCAGCCGGTTTTTAAGGACGCATCTGCATTTGTGAACGGCACTTCCGAAAAGCTTTTCAATAAGGGTTTATGTCTTCCTTCAGGGTCAAATCTTAGCGAATCCGATTTGAATCGGGTGGTTACAATTATTAATGAATGTGTGGAGCAGCAGTAATGAAAAATTTTCTATTTAAAGTAAGAAACCGTTATTTCTTTCTTTTTGATTTTCTTGTATTCCTTATCGTCCCAATAATAGTGATTTTGATGCAGGCAGATCTAACTTCCAAGACGGTTGTTGTCGGAAATATTTTCTTCTATACTTTAGTATTTACTTTATTGAAGATTTTTGTCCTCTTTACAATGGGTATGTATAGGCGCTATTGGGATCATGCAAGTGTAGATGATCTTGTCAGTATTATTATTTCAGGCTCTATAATTATTTTAGCACAATCAATTGTATTTTATGCAGCTCAAATGATTGGTCTGATCAAATCACCCGGTTTAGGCATTTCTTTCCCTATCCTTGACTCAATATTAAGTATGAGCTGGATTGGTTTATCTAGATTAAGTATAAGAGTGCTATCTAGTTATAATAAATCGCTGCTTAATTCAAATAATAGTTCTAAAAAGAAAAGCAATAATATTCTTATTATTGGAGCCGGTCAGGCCGGATTAACGGTTCTAGATGAATTGAGAAGAACAAACATCTCAAATTCCAGGGTAGCGGGATTTATTGATGATAATGAAAATAAAGTTGGATTGACCGTCAGAGGAGTTCCGATAATCGGAAACCGAAAGATGATCCCCGCCGCTGTGATGGAATATAAAATTGACAGAATAATTATTGCAATGCCCTCAGTACCGGGTAAAGAAATTAGAAAAATTCATGATATCAGTTCAAATCTTGGGGCAGAACTGCTGACGCTTCCGCCAATTTATGAGATCATAGACGGCAAGGTGGAAATAGAGAAGTTGAGAAAAATTGAGATTGAGGATTTATTGAAAAGGGAACCAGTGAATACGGATATTGCTTCAATAAGGGAAAAGCTTTTTGGTAAAACCGTATTGATTACAGGAGCGGGCGGCTCTATCGGCAGTGAAATAACCCGTCAAGTACTTTCTTGTAAAC
>JAENZU010000737.1 GCA_016841125.1 Melioribacter sp.
TCGGAATTCAGCAATTTCGATTTGTATCTTCTTCCGGAGAGTTTTAGTAATTCCAAAAAGATTGCTGCAGTTATTAAGTTTGTAAAAGAGGTTGATCGTTTAAAATTTATTAATGTAATTGAGGGCAACCTGGGTGATGATCGGTTTGAAATAATTAATCAATCGCCTAATGAGGTTATTTTCTGTGTGAAGAATTTGGAATAATTCTCATGATGAAAATATCGCTGTTAATTTATGATCTTTTGAAGATTAAAGAGTGATTAATGTTAATGGATAAAATCTTACTCTACCAAAACGGATAAATATCTTCGGGGCGTTCACTTTTAGATTTGTGATGTTTAAAATAATACACTGCGAAAGCTGCGATTGCTAAAACCAAAACTCCACCTGCTATTAAATATCCCATCGTATAAACCCCTGGTTTGTTTAAGAATTTGCGTCAAACACATTTTTAATTTCTATAAAAAGAGATTAAAATTCAAATTAAAATGAAATTTTATTATGTTTAGAGAAAAGAAGGAAGGGCTAATGAAGAAAATTCTAATTTTAAGTGATTCAGTACTAACATCCGTTGGCACTAGATTTAATAATGCGATTGACATTTTGTGCAATGATAATTTTTTTTCATCACAGGTCGAAGTGATTAATTATTCTGTTATCGGACTAACGACCGCAGATGCACTTCTATATTTAAAAGAGATAGTTTCTAAAACAAAAATCGATTTACTGATAGTTTATCTAGGCAATTGTGACGCTTCGGGATTCGGATATCTAAAACCGGATGCGAAATTTTATCCCCGCAAATATTACGTTTCAAAAATTAATTCTAAGTATCGGAAGCAGAACAGTTTGAGCCGAAGAAATAAACCATTCCAATTTGTTGATCACAATTTTAAGAGCAATAAACCAGTTAGGTGCGTTTCCCCCGATGATTACTCGAATAATCTCAACCGAATTATCAAAGTGTGCGATAAAACAGGGACTGGGGTTATATTGATAAATCCAGTATCAAAATTAAATTTTCAACCATGCAATAACACCGGCAATTATATTTATTACAAATTGTGCGGAATACATGATAATTATGACTATCCCGCAAATGATGAAACTTCAGCTCTTGTTGAAGCTCTTTCTTTGCAGAACAATGGAATGCTGGAGGAATCACTTGAAAGATATACTGAAATTATACAAAGCTTGAATTCCGGAGATGAGCAGATATCCATTTGCAAAAATAATAAAGCGGCAATTTATTTTGAACTTGGGAAATTTGATCTTGCCTGCGAGATGATTGAAAGTATAGACACGCAAAATTGTTTGAGAGAGATTATAGGGTATAATAAAGCTCACATTTTTTTAAAATCGGGAAGAGTAAGCGAAGCTGAAAAATTTTTGATTTCAATAAGGGAAGCGGATACAGGTACATACCGTATTACAAATGCTTACAGAGAAAAAATTTTAGAATTAGTAAATCGGAATAAAGGCGGGATAGAATTAATCGAGCTGGCCGATAAAATTTATG
>JAENZU010000738.1 GCA_016841125.1 Melioribacter sp.
TTCTCGAACAGAATGTAGAAAAAGGAGATATCTTTAGAGTTTGCCAAACAAAGGATGAAGCGATACGCGACTGGGTTGGGCTTGCTGTTAAAAGGGCTAAAGCAACTGGTTCTCCAGCCATTTTTTGGCTTGACGAAAATAGAGGACATGATAAAGAAATAATTAAGAAGGTTAATACATACTTACCCGACCACGACATAACCGGATTGGACATTCAAATTTTAGAACCGGTTAAAGCTATGAAGTTCACACTCGAAAGAGTCCGCAAAGGTCTTAATACTATTTCGGTAACAGGCAATGTTCTGCGTGATTACTTGACAGATCTTTTCCCCATTTTAGAACTTGGTACAAGCGCAAGAATGCTGTCGATAGTTCCGTTGCTCAATGGCGGCGGATTATTTGAAACAGGTGCCGGAGGTTCTGCCCCAAAACACGTTCAGCAATTTTTAAAAGAAGGTCATTTACGCTGGGATTCATTAGGCGAGTACTGCGCGTTGGTTCCTTCATTGGAATTAGCCGCCGAAAAAACGGGCAACAAAAAAGCTACACTTTTGGCAGAAGCTTTGGATAAAGCTGTTGGAAAATATTTGGAAAATGAAAAAGCTCCGTCAAGAAAGGTTAACGAAATTGACAATAGAGGCAGCTCATTTTACTTGACTATGTATTGGGCTGAGGCACTTGCCGAGCAGGAAAAAGATTCCGAAGTGAAAATAAAATACTCCAAAATTGCTCAAGCACTTAGAGCAGATGAAGAAAAGATAATTAATGAAATGCTGGATGCACAGGGAAGTCCGGTTAATATTGACGGATATTATTTCCCCGATACCGAATTAACAGAAAAAGAAATGCGTCCAAGTCAAACGTTTAATAGTATTATTGATTCAATTTAATTGTTTAATAATTATTTATGAATAACTTAAAGGGATTCCATAACTTAGTGTGAATCCCTTTTTTTGTTAGGGATTTATTCTGACATTTAATTTAGAGTAGAATTAGACAAAGGAAAAATAAATGAAAAGATTAATCAAAATTAAATCGGAAGATGATATACTGCCTCAATACCGAGACACACCAATAGGTTTGCTTCTTGAATATCACAATCTTGATAGGGCTGCGGATGAATACGATACCGCCCAACTATTAGTGGGTATGTGTATGGATAACCGGAAACATTTGCATATTCCTGATAACTTTGCTTTTATCATTCGTTCCGGAGGCGCAAATTTAAGATACAGTGAATTTAAAGTATCATATGCTATTGCGGTTGGACAGGTAAATCACATTGCGCTTATTGGTCATAACAATTGCGGAATGGTAAACTTGTTTGCACGCAAAGACTTGTTTATTCAAGGGCTTGTTGAAAAAGCCGGCTGGGATAAAGAGTGGGCAGAGGAACACTTTTCACATTTTGCCCCGATGTTCGAAATCGGTAACGAAATTGATTTTATACTAAGTGAAACAAAACGGCTCAGACTGCGTTATCCGAACATTCAAATTGCACCAAAGTTCTATTT
>JAENZU010000059.1 GCA_016841125.1 Melioribacter sp.
CGCCGCCGACTTCGGTTGCGGTTTTCATATACACGGCAATATCAAGTTCCGGCAGAGAAGGTATTTCCTTAGGAAGCATCGAGAGCTGCAGATTACGGGCTTGTTCAAGTTCAATCGATTTTCTTTCGTTCTCCTTCCTTTCCAATTCAGCTTGTAATTGTAATTCCGCATTTTTCCTTTCCTGTTCAATTTGTTTTGCCGATAAATCTTTAACCGCAACTATTTGCTCTTCAAGGTCATCATTAGTTTTTGCGTAAGATTTGGCTAAGTAAATTGCCATCGAAATGGGAAGCACCACAATAGTGAGAACCATCATTAAGCCTAGAACAGATTCAAGTATCGCTTGCGGAAGCAAATAAGATAAAAGTGCACCAACCAAAATTAAGAAGAGAAACAAGCCCGCCCCCGTTGAGAGAATACCGATATACTCTACTTTTCTTTTAATACCGACTATGAAAACCCTGATGCTTTCAACCGCCATAATTCCTATTATGATCCCTAAAGGCATCATATATGAGAAAATTCCTTCACTGCCAACGAAAGCAAATATATTAACAAAGATAAATGCTATTAAAAAGAACCAAAATAATTTTATTACTTTTTTATAGACAATCTGATAAATAAATAATAGAAAGAAAGTGAATGTGAGGGAAACACCTCCGAATTGCAAGAAACGGTAAAAGGCTTCGAGTCCCTGCGGTGCGGGACCCATGCCCTGCATGTTGCTGGTACCGCCGAATAAGGAGATACCGAAAATGAAAAGCGAAAAGTAGAGATTTTCTTTTCTCTTAGAATAAAAAAGGTACAAAAGGAAAAATATAATTGAGAACGCCAAAGTGAATCCGTCCACTCCCCAGCCGTAGGCTAACATTTTATAATAGTCCAGCAGATTATTCTCAATGTTTTCGTTAAAATCAAAAATGAAAATTGAGAATCCTAAATGACTGAAAAATTTATTGTAAAAGTATTCGTTTCTTTCTGCGCTGTGGTTTGAATACCGAACGGCAATAGTGTACACCATACTCGTATCAAAATTTAATACATATGGTGCAAACTTAGGATCATGAGTTATTTCATCCTTTCTATTTGCGGCTACTTTTCCAAAACTTAATATTTTTTTCCCATTTAAAAATATTTCGGATGCCCCTTCGTGGTGTATATAAATTCCTATTGAAGTATTAATAAGTGTAGTATCAATTTTAATTACCTTGCGGAACCAGCATATCCCTTTCCAATTAGAATAGTCGAACTTCTGCATATCCAGCCATGGATCTACGAGATCCCAATCGCAGTCATTATACTCGGGTGATGCCCATGATGCATGATCTCCTTCGCTATAGCGCCATTTAATTTCTTCCGGATAATTCGAAAGGTAAAGCCTGCCGCTTGAAAGAGAATCGTGTGAAACGAAAAGTGTATCACCAACTTCTGCATTTATGCTGAGGGTAAAAAACATAAAAACAAATAATAATATTGAGATTGGTTTATTCATGCGAAGGGAATTTATTTAAATTCATTCTAATAGACAAGGATTAGTTAGGAAAGATTTAAGTATCACGTCAAAATAAAGACGAATCGGTTTTCATTAATTCCGTTGATGATTACTAACATTTTACTAGAACCGAACTGAATTTTCAATAACTAATTAATCGAGTTCTACTTCTCCTTCATTCTTCTTATTAATTTTAGATTGATTAACCCAGCCTCTCAAAACCTGTTTTTGCATTTCGTCCAATTCAGCATTTGAATGAGTGTATAAATAAATTGGCAATGGCATTTTACCTTCCATTACTTCTTCAACCAGTTTTTCCTTTTTTCTTGAAATCTTTTCAGCGGACATTTTATACCACTCTGAAAAATTTAATTCTTCCCTGCCGTGCTCAACGTCGCCGGCAACAAGCCATGACAGCGGGGCAATATAGCTGTAAAAGGGCCATTCGGTTTTGTTGGAGTGACAATCGTAGCAAGAGGTTTTTATTATGTCCATAACCTCAACAGGGGCTTTAATTTCAAGAGATGCATCTGTTGTCGGGTTGTCTCTATTTACGGGTATAAGCTGAATTGCGAGAAACAGAACAACCAATCCGCCCAATGAATATTTCAATTTCTTTCCCAAACCTCACCTCCATGCTTGCTAATTTAAAATAGTCAAACAAAATATAATTAAAATTGAATTACAATGGGCAGCAGACATAATGTTTTTGATAAATAAAAACCGCCGCGTGCCGGTTGCCGAATTATATCGAAGAATTTTTTAGCTCCTCTAAATTAACAGACCATTTTGATTTTATGGTACCGAGGCTTAGGTCATATAATGTTCCGCTTTCATCCATTCTAGAGTAATCGGGTTCGGGAATAAAAGCAGCTATCTCATTTAACACTATTCTATCGGCTGAAAATATTACTATTCCATTATCGTCATCGGGATTACCGTATCCATGGAAACCATACTGCTTAATAAGACTCACGCATGAATCGAGACACCGCTTGTGTCTTTTTCTTTTAGTAGTCCATTTGGGAAAGCCCATTTTGTTCCTGCCCCAATTTTTTTCCCAAACTTTGCAATAGTGATATCTCGTTAATTCAATCAACTCTTTAAGCGTTAATCTCTTATTCAAAGGCAAAACTTTTCGAATGTTGTGGGAAGTAAGAATGTTATTGCCAAATTCTTTCTTCAAATAATTTATTGTGTTTGTATCAGCGGCTTTGCCGGTATCAACTATTTTTGTACCCGTTTTTAATGAAACACCTAATAAAATGTTACCAAACCAGAGTGCGGTTTTCCAGCTACAAGTGATATAAATTCCTGCACCTAAATTTCCATCACGGTACCAGCGTCCTTCTTCATCTTTGTATTCGGATTTGAATCCCTCCTTTGAGATCGCAATTACATCATCTTTACTTTGAGTTCCGTGAAAGAAAATTTTCTTCTTTAAGTTTAATTCAATCTCATTCATATGTTACATTTTATAGATTTATTTTCAACAACTTGTTTAACCGTCCCGTTGACCTGACCTGCCAAATAATAGAAATTACACATTGAGCACTTTTAAATTTATTAATATTTTCCTGGATTCATATATAAAATTTTTATTAAAATTGTCCCGCTCTTTGAGCAACTAACTAATTTAATTAATAACAGAAGGGGGACTTATGAATCCAGTTAATTGGTTTGAAATTCCTGCAAAGGATATAAATGAATCGAAAAAATTTTATGATCATATTTTCGGGTATGATCTTAAAATAACCGAGATGGGACCGCTCATAATGGGCTGGTTTCCATTCGATAATGAAAAGCCCGGCGCCACGGGCACACTTGTTCAGGCGGAATCATATACACCGTCTTATGAAGGAACAATGGTTTACTTTTCCGTTGAAAGTATTGAAAATACTTTAGCAAAAGTAAAAGAGAAAGGAGGAAAAGTTATATCCGATAAAATGGATATTGGCGAGTACGGTTTTGTTGCACATTTTGAGGATATTGCTGGAAACAGAATCGGGCTCCATTCCGAAAAGTAAAATTTGAGAATTGACCGTTAAGTATTTTAGTTATGTATTCCCGTGATTAATTTTAATGCGGATGACAGGCTTTGCTTAACGGTCAGTTCTGTTTATAATCGGAGAAAAAAATGAAAACATTCTTTGTTGAGACAAAAACCTACTTCGATAAAGAAGTTAGGGACAAAGCAATAGGGCTCGCCGAAAAAGCATTGCCTATTTTTAAAGCTCAGCATGGTTTTATTTCTATTGTGCAGTTTATTAGCGAAGACGATACACATATGATGTCGTTAATCGAGTGGCAGACAAAAGCAGATCACGAAGCATGTATGAGGAGTCCCGATTTTTCCAATTTCAATGACGAGTGGAATGAATTGCTCGAATCGGGTCAACTACGCTTTGAACTTGAGTGCTATGATAAGATGCTGGAGTGAGAACCTAAAACTTCCAACAATTTAGTTAGTCTTCACAAGGCTAAATCGAAGCCTTATTGAACTGCCAAAAAATCTGAAAAGATTCCGTTCCAATATTTTTCGAGATCAATCATCGTCCCGGCTGCCATTGATTCATCGATAGCAAAACAGGTTATTGAACTGAGCAGCCCTTGCTTCAACCCGACATTCGGTGTAGAATTATTTAACATTGAATCGGCAAGTTCGCGCACAAGTGTATCATCCCCGTCACCGTGAATTCCTGAAGCTCCGGTAGATTCATCAATAATTTTCGTATCGAAGCCGATACGTTTCAATTCAATTTTGCCTTCCAGCACATCTGCTCTTATAGACCCCTCGGAACCAAGAATATACATTCGCCTTTCCGGTATTCCGGCATTGCTGTTTGTGTGAAATGCAGCCCGTACTCCGTTTTCATATTCTATTATTGCTACCTGATTATCAACAATATCTTTATCGGAGGTAAATGGATTCAACTTAATCAATCCCGGCCAAGAGGAGTAAGCAGAGTTATTATTTACATCCTTCCCGATTCTTTCTATATGATATTCATTTTGTGGAATGAAGAAATTCAAGCCGCCGAAGGAAGCCGTGCGCTTAGCTCTGCTATTGGTCATCCAGTTAACAAGATCAATATCATGACAGCATTTTTCTAGAAGATGAGTACCGGCATTTTTCTGAAGTCTTCTCCAGTCTCCCAAAATATATCCTCCATGGTTAAAATCGAGCGTCTCATTAAATTCCATGCTTATGATGTAACCTATCTGGCCACTATCTATTATCTGTTTTACTTTTCTGTAGTGAGGCGAGTATCTTAATGTGAATCCAATATTAAAAAGAGATTGATGATCCAGCCACGATTTATAAATTGCTTTGCAGTCTTCAAAGTTCGTTGCGAGCGGCTTTTGGCAAAAAACATTCTTACCCGCTTCAAAAGCACTAATAATCTGGTCTTTATGGAAGCTATTCCATGATGATATCATTACCCAATCCACATCATCTGAATTAATGAGACTCATATAATCACTGTAAACCTTAGCCGAAGGGGTTATCTCTTCTAATACTGCATTTACAGATCTGTTGTCCGGATCGTATATCGAATTGATTTTTAAGTTCGGATCAACCGCCGCAAGTCTTTTAGCAATTGCTCTGCCCATACTTCCGCAGCCGATCATTCCTATACCGACAGAACTCATAAAATCTCCTTTAATTTAGAATGATAACAATTTGAAAATCTTAACTGAAAATACTTAAGAGAAAATTTGAAAATAAATTTAAAATAGTTTGCTGTCACAAACAACAAATCCTTTACTGCGCTAAGGTTTATTAGTTTAATAATTAAACGAAAATTTCAAAATCTGCCTGTGCAATAGAGAGTTTTATAAATTTTACTAATTGAATGGAATTCAAAAAGTATAATTTAATATCAAAGTAATTGTATAATTTCATAAATTATAAAGAGAATTGTCACTTGGTTAAGTGAAAGGAAATTATGCCTGATAAAAAAAATATATTCGAAGAAGCCTGGGCTAAATTAAATGATTCAATTGTTGAATATAATGGTAAGCCAATAGGAACAAAAGCAGCATCCGACAATACTCATCAAACACTGAACTACGACCAAATCTTCACTAGAGATTTTGCAGTTTCTGCAATCGCGTTTTTAATGAAGGGAGAATATGAAATTGTTAAAAATTTTCTTCTGGAAACCGCAGACCTTCAAAGTAAAGAAAAACAATTTGACTGCTTCAAACCGGGTGAAGGTTTGATGCCGGCCAGTTTCCGGGTAGATTCAAAAAACGGCAAAGATAAAATAATTCCAGATTATGGTGAAAAAGCAATTGCTAGAGTGGCTCCGGTGGACTCAGGTTTTTGGTGGATCTTCATTCTCCGTGCTTATGTTAAAATAACAGATGATTGGGATTTTGCACATAGCAGCAAAATCCAAAAATCTATAACTCTAATACTAGAGCTATCAATGGTTAATAGATTCGATATGTTCCCTACCCTGCTTGTGCCGGATGGTTCCTTTATGATTGACCGGAGATTAGGCGTTTATGGTTACCCTTTTGATATTCAATCTTTGTTTTATTCTGCTTTAAGATCTTCCAAAGAATTGCTTAAATCAAACGAAGAGAATAAAAAATATATTGATGCGGTTGTTGAACGTCTTGGGAATCTTGCTTATCATCTGCAAAAATATTATTGGCTGGACTTCAACAAGTTAAATGAAATTTACCGCTACCAAGTTGAAGAGTACAGCGAAACCGCTATCAACCAATTTAATATTTACCCTCAAACAATTCCTAAATGGATCTACAATTGGCTCGATTATGATAATGGTTATTTTGTTGGCAATGTCGGTCCGTCACGTTTAGACTTCCGCTTTTTCAGCGCCGGCAACCTAATGGCAATATTGTCAGGTTTGGCAGATAAGAATGAAAGCGAATTGATTATGAATTTATTCCAAAACCATTGGGATTACTTAATAGGGCATATGCCTTTGAAATTATGCTATCCAGCGTTAAAGGGTGAGGACTGGAGAAAACTTACCGGGCACGATGCTAAAAACATTGCATGGTCTTATCATAACGGGGGAAGCTGGCCCTCACTATTGTGGGTATTTTCAGCAGCGGCTTCAAAAGTTGGTAAAGTTGAATTGATTGATAAAGCTATATCCATCGCTGAAAAGAGATTACAAAAAGACGGATGGCCTGAATATTACGATGGAATAGAAAATAGATTGATTGGTAAGGAAGCACGCACAAATCAAACGTGGTCTATTGCAGGGTATTTAATTGCTAAAATGATTCAGGAGAAACCTGAAAGAGTAGATCTTGTAAATTTTGAAGAAGACTCTGAAGTTATTAAATGTACTAAAAAGGTCACTAAGAAATTAAATAATAAATCATGAAAATTCTGATTACAGTTTAATAAGAGAAACCGTTACATTTTCAGATATCCACACCGAAGATATTTTGATTTTTGAGTTAACAAATAAGTATATAAAAATGAATGGAATTTTTCAGGTTGCGGGTTGGTTTACAAAACTCAGATAGTCCAATAAAACTCCGATCATTGGAGGGGGATGTGTGCTTTTAAAATAAAATATTTTAGTGGATATTATGTCGGGAATTCTTAACTTATTCGGTGTTTAAATATAATTAGTGAAAAAAATACTTAATTAAATTGGACTGACTAATGGAGAAAAACATCAAGCTGGAAATCAAGCTGCCCAAAGTTGCCGATATTGAACTTGTTGCACTAGAAGGTCTTGAAAGAATGGGACGTGATCTCGGAATTTCAGATGACAAAATTGGAGAAGCAAGAATATTGGTGACCGAAGCTATTATCAACGGACTTGAACACTCCGGGGATGATAATCCTTATGTTAACGTAGAATTTACAATGACAAAGGAAACGCTAATAATTTTGGTCACGGATTTCGGTAAAGGATTTGAGCCGGAAAATGTTGCAAACCCGGAAATCGAATCGAAGATCCACAGCGTTAATAAACGCGGATGGGGTCTGAAGCTAATGAAATCAATGTCCGATGATTTTATTATTGAGTCTGGACATAACGGAACAAAAATAACAATTATAAAAAATTTAGTTTAGGGAGATCATATGGTTGCTGATTTTAATCTTAATTCGGAAGTAAAAAACGATTGCGTTGTAATTTCCACTTCCGGCTATGTGAATAACTTAGGCGGACAAAAAATTATCGATGAGTTTAACGAGCATCATCAGAAAGGGCTGAATAATTACATTCTCAATTTAGCTGATTCAAAAGTTGTCAATTCAATCGGTATTTCATTTTTAATTGAAGTTATCGAAAAGCTGAATGAATCGGACGGTAAACTTGTTTTTACAAATCTTGATCCTTCGGTCGATAAGACGTTTACAATTATGGGTTTATTTCATTATGCCGAAAAGGCCGATAATGTTGACGACGGAATAAAACTTCTTGGAAATAAATAAGTGTGTTTATTAATTGGAACACTTTAATAGATGATAGACTTTGAAAAAGATAATGCCATAGTTGAAAGACTTTCCCTTCAGGTAAGTTCTTTTCAGGAGGGATTTAAAATTTTATCCGACTCCAAAACTCTGGAGGAGATCGGGGAAAACTTTGTTCACCTTTTAAGGGGTAATCTTCTTTTGACTGATGTTAATTTATTTTATAAAAAAAAGGAAGATGAAAATTGGCAGACGCTATTTGCCCCCAATATTAAGAGCAAAGAGTTCACCGAGTATCTCAAAACCTCTGAGGCATTTTCTTTAAGTTACGAGGATGATAAGTTATATAAAGTCTATTCCACATTGCGTTGTGTTGACGAATCTTATTTCGGATTAGTGATCGGCAGCAAGATCGACAGATCCGGGTTTAACTCTCTCGATGTCATTACACTTCAAATATTTATCCGGCTTCTTGATAATGCGTATCAATCTTATATCTCTAAAATTAAAGAGAAAAATTTAATCTTTTCTCTTAATCACAAAGTGGTACAGCTTAACAGTTTAGTTGATACCGGAATTGAAATAACCAAATTAGAAAATTACACACAGTTGCTGGAACTTGCTCTCGAAAGAGCGGTTGCTCTTACAAACGCTTCTAAAGGTGTTCTTAGAATATTAAAGAACGATAAAGTTATAGGGAGCTTAAGACTACCCAATAGTATCAACATAGCAGAAGCACTTGAGTCGCCGGATAAAATTGAAACCCGTGTTGATTACAGAGGCTACAGTTACATCGTAACACTTCTCGATAAAGAAAGTAGGAAAGGAAAGGTACCTTTCGATACCACCGATGAAATTTTATTAATGGCTTTTGCCCGGCAGGTGCACGGGGCAGTTGAAAACAAACAGCTGCACAAGGAAGCTCTTGAAAATGAAATATTAAAAAAAGAATTATCCGTTGCTTCATCTATACAAAAGAAAATCATACCTGAAAAGCTTCCCTCAATTGAAGGGTATGAAATTGCAGGCATCAACATCCCCTCTAAAGAAGTCGGCGGTGATTACTACGATTGCCGGATTCTTGAAAACGGCAAAGTATCACTTGTAATGGCGGATGTTACAGGCAAAGGTGTACCGGCATCTTTATTGGTAAGCTCATTAAGCGCATCACTACATGCATATCTCGAAATGAACATTCCTCTTGATGAACTCGCTGTAAAATTAAATAAACTTATTTATGCATCTTCAACATCGGACAAGTTTATAACTTGTTTCATCTCCATCCTAGATCCCTCTACCGGCGAGCTGGATATAATTAATGCGGGGCATAACCCAAGTCTTCTTCTTAAAAAGGATAAAACACTTAGCAAAATTGAAGCCGGCGGTGTCGCATTCGGCATGTTCGATATGGGACTTCCTTTCGCCACTGAAAAACGTACTATTGATAAAGGTGAACGGATTCTGATGTATACCGATGGTATACCTGAAGCAATGAATGAAAATGATGAAGAATACTCGGATGAAAGATTAGAAAATTTTTGTATTGATAAATGCTTCCACGACGCGGCTAAATTTATTGATGAAATAGTTGCAGATGTTAGAAGTTTTACAAAAGATACTCCGCAAAGCGACGATATCACTGCCCTGTATTTGATCAGAAATAAATAAAAAAATTTACTCGATAATTGGACATTTGCTCCAATTAGAATTTAACTTGAATTAATCCGGTGGAAAAATGTTAAAGCCAATAAAGCATCTTCATTTCTTATTCTGCTTAGTACTCCTATTTCTATTTACAATCTCGGAGCAATTTGCTCAGGAAGTTTATCTGTACGAAAACATCTCGGTAGCCGAGGGGCTTTCGAGTTCAAGTTTCAATCCTTTCGAAAATATTTATCAAGATAAATTTGGATTTCTATGGTTTGGTACAACCGATGGATTGAACCGTTACGACGGATATGAATTCAAAGTTTATAAAAATATTCCCGGCGATTCAACTAGTTTACCTTCGAGCAATATTCAAACCGTAACCGAAGACAGCGAAGGAAACCTATGGGTCGGGACAGTTGGATTTATGAGTATGTTCAACAGGAACAACGAAATATTTGTTAACTATCCTCTCGATCAAGGTTCTTCGGTAACACCGCAGGATATTCCGATTTTTCGTTCTTTGGTAGATTCAAAAAATAATTTTTGGGTTACCACTCAAAGAAGAAGCGTTCAGAAATGGAATAAAAAAAACAAGCAATGGGAGTTGATCCCATTCGTAATTGAAGTTGAAAATGTTGATACTCTTGTAAGAAGAGAAGTTAACGCTGCGTTCGGAATAAGAGAATTAAAAAACGGGAATTTGCTGGTCTCTGAATTCTCCGAAGGTATTTTCTATTATAACGAAGCAAACAATTTATTTGAACCATTTAAATTTGCAGGCAACTCTGCACCCCAAGGTATTGTTGAAATATACGAGGATAGAAGCGGCAAGATATGGCTTGCAGGGCGCAATACTGTCATTGAGTATAACCCAAAGTCATTCAGTTTTGAATTTAAGGATGATATAAAGCGGTTTAATTCTTCCGGGGGAGACTCATTTTATTTCAACATTAACGAACGGGATGACGGCACTTTATTGTTCTGCTCTATCCCGGCAGGGCTATTAAATTACAACCCGGCAAACCAAAAATTTGATCTGCTCAAAATCGGTGGTGAGCTTGAAGAGAGAGGTGTCGGAAAATTTGCGATGAATAAATTTATAGATAAGTTCGGCATTTACTGGATTGGACTTGGCGATAATGGAATACTCAAATTCGACCCTAACAGAAAACCATTCAGGTTTTATCCCTTTGATAAAGATAGACCTAACCAAAATTATAGAGGCATAACATCCGACGTTGAAGTAAACAACTACAAACCCGATGAACTGATAATAGCAACTGATAGGAGAGGATTTTTCGCGCTGAATCTCAAAGATAAGTCTACAAGACAATTAAAAATTCCGGTACCTGCTCTTTACAGTGATTCCTCTAATCTGCGAAATTTTGTAATTGGAGACGATAAAAAATTATGGTTTTCAAGTACAAATAAAGAGATTTCAAGCTACGATCTGAATACAGGCAAAACAAAAACTTTTAGTGTAATTGAACAAAATTTGAGTACCGGGGGACAAGACAAAATTAGACATATTGAATATTTGCCTAAAAATAAACTGGTTGTCAGCACAAGTGTCGGCGGTTTTATCTTCGACACAGTCTCAGAAACCTTTGAAGATTTACCTTCAACTATGAATAGAGTTTATAGTAAAAACTTTATTGATCACATTAAAAATTTACTTTCTAATAATAAGCCGGTAATTTCAATGACAGAGGCGGGCGAGGCAGTAAATTTATCTGAGAAATTTTCTGTACCGGCACAGAAAGAATTCTTAGTAATCTGTTTGGGAGAAGGACTTCATCCCGCTGGGATCTTTGATTTTGGCGGAATCAAAAATTCCGAGGGAAAAGATATTTGGATTATGGATGAAATCAAAAAAACTTTTCATGGCGGCGGCGGATACAAAAACCGTTTATCCATTGATGTAATAACCCTAAAACCCGGTGAATACTCCGTACACTATGGAACTGATGTCGGACACTCATTTGACAATTTCAATGTTCAGCCTCCGGAAAATCCAAACTGGTACGGTATTCAGCTAGTAGAATTAGACGGCAGCACAGCTGAAAAATTGAAAGCCGAATTAAAAAGCGAAGAACGTGAAAACAATTACCCAGATTTTTACGAAGTCGCTTATACACTCGGCAGCAGAAAATATCCCAGCGACCTATGGATAGGAGCGGATGAAAACGGGATTGTCAGATATGATATGACTTCCAAAAGGTATAAGCAGCATTATTTGGCTGATCATGCCGCTTCACTTTTCAGTACAAATTCTATTTTTGAAGACAGTAAAGGCAGGCTATGGATCACACTTGGTCCTTCGGGTTTCTATCGCTTTATACCTGAGACATCGGAATTCATTTCTAATTCAACCATACCGGATCTTCCAATTACCGGGATCAACGGCATG
>JAENZU010000739.1 GCA_016841125.1 Melioribacter sp.
TTTAACAAGTTATGTTACTATTAACTTATTGATGAATTTGCCTAATGAACAATCTGGGTTTAAGAATCTTCTCTGATCAAAATAACTAAGATTTTCTTACCGAAATAACCCCGAAAAAATAGATCATTTTTTGGGAATAAAATTTAAAATATAATAGAGTCCACTCCAGAAAGTATACAAACCGTTACGCCAGAGGCGCACAAGTAAAACGGTTAAAACTTCACATCGATTTTTATTAACCAACGACTTAAGTCGTTGGTTAATAACAGCTTAAGAAATATTATAACCGTTTTAACGGTTTTAAATTTTACTACAAATTTGATATGTTCACTTTTGGGGAGCATACTCAAATTAGATAATTGTTTTCTAATGATGGTTATTAAAAAATACTCCCTAATGACAAATCTGGGGAAAAATTATTTTGCGTGAGAAAACTTCCCCAAAAGTATTGTGGAATTTTAGTAGAACAATCACCGGATTTATTCACGTTCGGCAATATCCCAAACGGCGCTGTAACCAAGCTTAATTAATTTTGTCATTTTCTTAATATTCGCTTTATCCGCAGTATCTGCGGGACGGTGATAATCATCATGAAAACCTGCCATAAAATACATAACCGGTATATCTTTAGCGGAAAATGAAGAGTGGTCGCTTCCTCCGCCAGGGCGTGGAGAACCTTCAAATTCAACATTAAGATTTAGGTCCAGCTGCTCATTATATTTTTCAACAATTTCTTTAAAATACGGATAAGTATCAGTGTAAGACAATGTGCAGTTCACCCCAAGAGAATCGTCGCTATCATCACGTGAAATCATATCATAGTTAAGATTAAGAACAACCTTACCTATATCCTTAAATTTTTCCGCAAAAAATTCCGATCCAAGCAGCCCTTTTTCCTCGCCGGTCCATAATGCAAAAATGATTGTCCGCTTAGGCTTAACACCTGATTCGGCGAAAGCTTTCGCGAGAGTCAAAACTCCAACACTTCCTGAAGCATTATCGTCGGCTCCGTTCCATATTACACCTTTTGATGCTCCGACATGATCTAAATGAGCGCCGACAACAATTATTTCATCAGCGTTTTCTCCTTCAATGACTCCTAAAATGTTGCGCGTTCTAACAACACCCGAATTCACTTCAGTTTCCAAATTGATCATTTTACCGGCAATCTCTTTTGAGTCCGGTTTCATTTTTTTCATTGCGTTCAACTCGAATTCAGACAAATTGAAGTCGGAGCCTAAAATTTCCAACGCAACATTTTCAGTAGCATAAATATAATTGATACTGTTATCGCTTTCCGGCAGCATAAGTGAAAGTGATTTTCTAACGCCCGGGCGTATGCGCTCTTCCCCTTCGTAATAATCGGCATTATACCGGAAAGGATAATTGCTTGCCCAATCCAATGCAACGTTTTCTTCTGTATTAATATTTATCACTCCAATTGCACCCCTCTCTTTTGCCCAATCAACTTTATTTCGTCTTAAATAGTAATTTGCATATCTTCCC
>JAENZU010000740.1 GCA_016841125.1 Melioribacter sp.
GTTAAGGAACAAATAAAAATTGCGATGGGTGAAAAAATATCTTTCGAGCAGGATGAAATTAAAATTCATGGACATGCAATTGAAGCAAGGGTTTATGCAGAAGATGTTGATAATAATTTTGCCCCGTCAACGGGTAAAATAATTCATCACAGACTTCCTTCCGGTCCCGGAGTAAGAGTTGACAGGGGAATTGACTTACTTTCGAATGTATCGGTTTACTACGATCCAATGCTTTCAAAAGTTTGCGCGTGGGGTTCTAACAGAACCGAAGCAATAGAAAGATTAAAACGTGCCCTTGGAGAATATCAAATTGCCGGAGTAATTACAAACATCCATGCGCTTAGATGGGTACTAAAGCATAAGTATTTTTTGGACGGATCATTCGATATTAATTTTCTTGAGAAAGAATTTTTACCGCTTGTACCTCTCAAATGGAAGGAGGAAGATAATCCGGAATTTATTGAGGTTGTTTCAATACTTGCCGCATTACTCAAATCGAAAGAGAAAGAATTTAAACCAATGAACTTAGAGTGCCTGCCCTCAAACCAATGGGATAAGCAAAAATATGAATGATTTTGTTGTTACTATTGACGGAAAGAAAAAGAATTTAAAAATACGGAATGATAATCAAATAGAGATTGACGGAAAGAAACTTTCAGTTGAATTTTCCAAAATCAACAACTATCTTTTTCTACTTAAAGTTGGAGATAAAGTTTACGAAGTAACTACAACTAAAAGTAATTCTGAAAAATTTAATTTTCTAGTTTACGGAAGGTTCTATGAAGCAACAGTAAGAACTACTTTAGAGGAAAAAGCAAATGAATTTCTAAGTCAGAAGGAAAAACTAGCCCATCACGATAACATCAAAGCGCCCATGCCGGGAATGATACTAAAAGTAAATAAAAAAGTTGGAGATAAAGTTGAGATTGGTGAACCGGTTTTAATACTTGAAGCTATGAAGATGGAAAATGAATTGCGATCTCCTGCTTCAGGTATCGTAAAAGAACTTTTCGTAAAAGAAGGAGAGTCTGTTGAAAAAGATACTGTTCTTCTATCAATAGATTAAAATATCTTTTTGGATTAAATAACTTTATATTCTTATATTCAAGGTCTTTAATTTTCACATATTACAGGGAGGTAAAGTGGTAAAGAAAATACTGTCTAACATTATTTTATTGCTGCTAATTGGTACACCTGTTTTTTCGGGTGGTTTTCAAATTAATGAGCACGGTGCGCGTGCAATGAGTATGGCTGGCGCATTCACCGGATTAGCAAATGATCCATCAACTATTTATTATAACCCTGCAGGTTTAACAAGATTAAATTCTACCCAATTAATGGGCGGATTTACTTACATAAAACCTAATGCTACATTTAGGGGCCCTTCACCATCTATTGAAGAATCTAGTTTAGCCGATCGTTTTTTTACTCCGATCAATTTTTACGCGACTCATAGATTGAGTAAAATATGGGGTACTGGTATTGGTGTTAATCATCCATACGGAT
>JAENZU010000060.1 GCA_016841125.1 Melioribacter sp.
TCAAATCGAATTAGTGCAGCTTCAGCGCTGGGTGAAAGAAAAGGGCGAAAAAATTGTAGTGCTGTTTGAAGGACGGGATGCAGCCGGCAAGGGCGGGGTAATAAAACGAATTACACAACGCCTTAATCCGCGCGTATGTCGTGTAGTTGCTCTTGGTATTCCGACGGAACGGCAGAAAACACAATGGTACTTTCAGCGTTATGTTTCGAATCTTCCGGCGGCCGGTGAGATTGTTCTTTTTGATAGAAGCTGGTATAACCGAGCTGGAGTTGAAAAGGTAATGGGCTTTTGTTCCGAAGCGGATCTGAGAGAATTTTTACGATCATGCCCGGAATTTGAAAGAATGCTTTTAAGATCGGGTATTAGACTTATTAAATATTATTTTTCCGTAAGTATGGAAGAACAGGAAAAAAGATTTCAGGAGAGAATCAGTGACCCGACCAAGCGCTGGAAATTCAGTCCTATGGATATTGAAGCACGCGATAAATGGGAAGAATATTCCAAAGCAAAAGATGAAATGTTTGCTTACACTGATATAAAACAAGCGCCCTGGTACGTTGTTAATGCCGATGATAAACGAAGAGCGCGATTGAATTGCATCCATCATCTTTTAAGCGTAATTCCGTACGAAGAAATACCTGTTCCCAAAATTGAACTGCCGCCACGCCCAAAAAGCAAAGGTTATATCCGGTCTCCCCTATCCGACCAAACTTTTGTGCCGGAGGTTTATTGATCACAAATCCATTTGAGTGAAAGGATGATTGGTTGAAAATAAATAACGGGAAGAAACCCTTAACACTGGGACAAATTCTCGCCAAACTAAATTTTGTATTTTGGTTTACTACTGCTGTAACAATATTTTGCGGAATTGCCGCAAAGTACTTGTCAAATGATTCAGACGGATTCGGGCAAATAGCCAATTTATTCGGCGGACTATTATTCGGTTTTCTGCTAGCAATTATTTCAAGTATTGTAATTCTAATGCGGTTTAACAAAGATCAATTGGATAAAGCACTATCTGCTTCTGTAATTGTTTTGATAGCTGAAATTATTTTTTTAGTCCTTTCAAAAATCTTTGATTGGTAAGCAATGGGTATACCTGCAAAAAATATAGATGAAGTAATAAATGAATTGGATAAAATTTTAAGATGGAGTTCTGAAAATAGTAGCCGCGCCGGATATTTTGCAGCACTTTACCGGAAAGTTACAATCGAAGTTAAAGAGAAAATTGCATCTAATTATTTTGATGACGGCGAGCGAATGGAAAAGCTCGATGTAATTTTTGCAAACAGATATTTACTAGCATTTAATAACTTTGATGAAAACAAACCTATTCCAAAATCATGGCAATTGGCATTTGATACAACTCAAAAATGGTCGCCGATTGTTCTGCAGCATCTTCTATTAGGAATGAATGCACATATAAATTTTGATCTCGGAATTGCCGCGGCAGAAACCTCTCCGGGTGAGAGCATTAATGATTTAAAGGCAGACTTCAATAAAATCAATGCTATTCTTGCATCTCTGGTTGATGAAGTTTCAGATAAATTATCAGGGGTTTGGCCCTTACTGAAATTGCTCGACTGGATTGCCGGAAAAACCGACGAAGCAATAATAAACTTTAGTATGGAAAATGCACGCGATCAGGCGTGGAAAACTGCGTTGAGATTTTCTGCCCTCGACAAAAACTCAATTCAAATTGAAGAATCGAAATTAGACAACTGGGTTTCAATCTTCGGCGGTGTGATTACGAATCCGGGATGGTTTATTAATTTACTCTTGAAAATTATTAGATTGGGTGAAATAAAAAGCACATCAAAAATAATTGAGATTTTGAAATGATACTTTTTATCTCACCCTATAACTATATAAAAATTAGAATCTCTTACGGCGTCTATCACCCTTACCGCTTGAATCTCTTCTCTTATCGGGTCTGTCCGTTCTGCGGGATTTGCGCTTAGGACTACCGCCTCCTTTGCTCGCTGCAACTTCGACCGCGATATCTCTTCCCTTCAAATTTTTATTCTGGAAAGATTTAAGTATCAGATCGGCATATTCGGAATCAGTTTCGAAGAACGAGAAGTTCCTTTGAATTTCAATTGCACCGATGTCAATATTTCGTTTGCCGGTATAATCGTTTATCATTCCGATTATAGTAGTGGGTTTGAGCCCGTCTGTTTTACCAAGATTAATAAAGAATCTCGTAAATCCAAGCCCCGGTTTTCCTGTTCTTCCACCGCCCCCCTTTTCACCGGGGACATTTAGATCGGGCAGACCTTTGTAATAATCAAGGAACCGGTTAAACTCAGTGGAGATAAATTTCTTAATCAATTCATCCCTATCTAACCATTCTAATTTCTGTTTAATTTCAGGCAGGAAAGGTTCTATCTCCGAGTAATCCACTTCGACTTTTTCGATCCTGTCAACCAATTGAAATAACTGCTTCTTGACGATTTCTTTTCCCTGAGGAATTGGTTTATACTCAAACTTTTTACCGAGTTTTTTTTCAATCTCTGCAATTCTGGATTTTTCTCTAAGGTTTGCCAGCAAAATTGAAATTCCGGCTTTACCGGCACGCCCGGTTCTTCCGCTTCTGTGAATATATAATTCAGATTCATCGGGCAAATTATAATTGATGATGTGGGTTAAGTCATCAACATCTAATCCGCGTGCTGCAACATCGGTAGCCACCAGCATATTTAAATTCTTAATTCTAAATTTCTGCATTACGGCATTACGCTGTGCCTGTGAAAGATCACCGTGCAGCGACTCTGCGTTATAGCCGTCGCGCATTAAATGATCGGCAACCACCTGAGTTTCGGCTCTTGTTCTGCAGAATACAATTCCGTATAAATTAGGATTAAAATCAACAATCCTTTTTAATGCCTGATAACGGTCTTTGGCATGAACCATATAGCAGAGGTGAGTAATATTTTCAGCACCGATATTCTTTTTGCCCGCAGATATTTCAACAAAATCTTTCATATAAGTTTTTGCAATCTTCATCACCGCGTTTGGCATCGTTGCCGAAAAGAGGAGAGTATTTTTCTCTTTAGGAGTCTGCTTCAAAATTTCTTCCAGCTCATCTCTGAATCCCATATTCAGCATTTCATCAGCTTCATCTAACACAACGGTTTTAATATGTTTAAGATTTACAGCTCCCCGGTTGATCATATCAACAAGTCTGCCGGGTGTGGCAGAAATTATGTGGGCGCCTTTTTTAAGCTGCGCTATCTGCCTATCGATACTTGCCCCGCCGAAAATTGCTGCGACGTTTAAATTATCATAGTATTTTGAATAACTCAAAATATCATCTGCAATTTGAAGACAAAGCTCACGCGTTGGAGCAATAACTAAATATTGTGTTTTTTTAGTTGACGTATTTGTGTTTTGAATTAAAGGTATTCCAAATGCGGCGGTCTTTCCGGTTCCGGTTTGAGCAATCCCGACAAGGTCTCTCACATTTTCTTCCATCAAATGGGGTATCACTTTTTCCTGAATAGGCATCGGTTCTGCAAAGCCTAATTCTTCAATTGCCTTAATAATTCGCTGATCAACTCCAAGTTCTTTAAATGTTAACATTCTATTCCTATACTTAAATTAAATATTTCCTGAATTATTGATTAATTCAGTTTTCAACTTCTGATTACATTATTTGATTATACTTTTTAGAATACAACTTGCCAGACTAATTATCAGTGATTCCAAATGAGGCAAAAATAAAGAATGGTACGCCGTCAGTAAATGAGTGAGGTTTATTCTTCAATTTTTCAATATCCTTAAAAAGACATTTAAAAGATACGAAAATTATTTTGTTTTGATAACAAGAATTTTCTACTCAAAACGGGAGTGAATTGCCCGTAATTTTGCAAGTAAATTTTGAACCGGCTGAAGCGAGTCACCGAATTCATCAGAAGTCTCAACAAAAAATAATCCACTGTGATAAAATTGTGATAAATTCGTTAGGGTTGCGTGATGCGAAACCATCTTCCATCCTTTATTATTGTTTTAGTTCACAAATAATAATGGGAGGATCCAATGAGAAAAATACACATTTTTCTTTTTACATTTTTAATGATGATTTTAACGCCCTTAACAATGGGGCAGAATCTTGAACTAAGTATTTCGGGATTAGAGGATTTAGGACCTGACTATGCTTACGAAGGTTGGATTATTGTTAATAGCAGTCCAATTTCAACCGGAACATTTACAGTTGACGGCAGCGGTACAATGAGCCAAACAAGTTTTAATGTAAATTCAAATGATTTGATGAACGCTGCAGCATTCGTCTTAACAATTGAGCCCAGCCCGGATCCTAATCCGTCACCAAGTGCTGTGCATATTTTAGCCGGTGATTTTTCAGCTACTACCGCAAATCTAGCCGTAGGTCATCCCGCAGCTTTAGGTGATGATTTTATGAGTTCGGCAGGTAATTATATTCTCGCTACACCTACAAACGGCAGCAGTACAAACGAACTTAGCGGAATTTGGTTTTTAGATATTTCATCGGGAACTCCTGCGGTTGGTTTAACATTACCAACACTTCCAGCAGGCTGGAAATATGAAGGCTGGGCAGTAATAAGCGGAACGCCGGTAACTTCAGGTAAATTTACCGCAGTTGATATGGTTGACGAATCAGACCCTTTCAGCAGTACAATGCCCGGACCGCCTTTCCCCGGTGAAGATTATTTAGTTAACGCCCCATCAGGACTTACATTTCCAACCGATCTTTCAGGCGGAACCGCGGTAATTTCAATTGAGCCTGATCCTGATAATAGTGCGGCGCCATTTTTACTGAAGCCCCTTGTTGGTGGTATTCCGAATCCTGCTATGGATCACGAAACTTACGCAATGAATCAAAATTTAGGTTCATTCCCGTCAGGAATTGCAGATCGTTCAGCGGTTGTTCCTGTAGAATTAAGCGCTTTTAGTGCAAATGTTTCAGGCAACTCAGTCACTCTTAATTGGGAAACAGCAACAGAAACAAATAACTCAGGATTTGAGATTGAAAGAAGTAAGAATAAAAGTAATTACACCTCAATTGGGTTTATTGAAGGTAAAGGAACAACCACGGATAAAAGTAAATATTCATTTGTTGATAATAGTGTAAACTCGGGAACGTACTATTACAGATTAAAGCAAGTTGATTTCGACGGATCGTTCGAATACTCAAATTCAATCGAAGTAAAGGTATCTATTCCGAATAATTTCTCTGTTGAACAGAATTATCCCAATCCTTTCAACCCCTCTACCAAAATTGCATTTTCGCTCCCCGTCGATTCCAAAATTAACTTCACTGTCTTCAATATTCTTGGTCAGGAAGTTTATCAGGAATTAAATTATAATCTATCGGTAGGAAATCATTCTATTAATTTCAATGCAGCCGGCTTAACATCGGGAATATACTTTTACAATATTAATGCTGTCGGCATTGACGGAACTAATTTCACTTCCACAAAGAAAATGATTTTGGCAAAATAAGATCAATTTAGTATTGTCAGAAAAAAGTTAATTATAAAAGTAATCTCCGGAGTTCAATTTTGAATTTCGGAGGTTTTTTTTATCCGTAAAAAACTCATCTCTTGTTTATTTAGAAAAATTGAATTGGAAATAGATTTCTATTAATTCAGCACTTCCGTAAATTGAGTGTTTAAATTTTAAAGATACGGATACCAAATGCGAAATTTTCTACTGTTAATCATTCTTCTATTCACCAATACAATATTTTCTCAAACACTCGAATCAAAAATCGGGCAGATGATAATGGTTGGATTTGTTGAGGATTTTGGATTTAAAGACACTTTAATTTATGATATATCAAACCGCAATCTTGGCGGTGTAATTTTGTTTGGTTACAATTTAGAAAATCCCGCTCAAATCACTTCATTAACAACTGAGCTAAAATCATATTCAACTAAACCTCTTTTCATTTCAACTGATCAGGAAGGTGGCATAGTTGCACGCTTAAAAGAATCTAACGGTTTTGCCGGCACGTATTCTGCTTACCAATTGGGGACCGTTTTTAATTCGGAAGATTCGACCAGGGCACAGGCAAAAATGATGGCGGGCTGGCTTCAGCAAAGCGGTATAAATATAAATTTGGCTCCTGTCGTTGATGTTAACGTTGATCCCACAAGTCCGGCAATTGGCAATTTAAACAGAAGTTTCTCTTCCGATCCAACAACTGTTTATCAGCATGCTACTTATTTTATTGACGAATTTCATAAAAAAAATATTATTTGCGCATTGAAGCATTTCCCCGGTCACGGCAGTGCACAAACCGATTCGCATCTTGGATTTACTGACATAACCCAAACCTGGGCTGATTCTGAATTGATCCCTTACTCTAAACTTTTCGCCGATGGCTATGATGACTTTGTAATGACTGGGCATTTATATAACGCAATGTGGGATACGGTGTACCCGACTTCACTTTCGGATTATGCAATAAAAACAATGCTTCGCGACAGTCTCGGGTTTAACGGTGCTGTAATTAGCGACGAAATGTTCATGCAGGCAATTAGTAATAATTTTGGATTTGATGAGGCGGTGATAAAAGCTGTTAACGCCGGAACTGATATTCTATTGTTTAGGACTAATGAATACAACGGACTTTCGCTGGTAGATTACATAATTAAGTTGATATCACAAAGTGTTACCGCCGGTACAATAACGGAAAGCACAATTGACGAAGCATACAATAGAATTATTACTCTCAAAAATAAATGGCTCACATCCGGAGCGGAAGAAACTCTTGCCGGCAATAATTCAATCCCGGATAATTTTGAAATATCAAATTATCCAAATCCTTTTAATGCAACAACCAATGTTAGAGTATCGATCTCCGCTGCCGGCAAACATAAAATCAGTTTATACAATACATTGGGAGAGCAAATTTCCGTTTTGGGAAATAAAGATTTTCAAAAGGGAACATACAGCTACACTATTGATGCAGCCGGCTTATCTTCAGGAGTTTATTTGATTGTAGTTGAAAATTATAACTCTGTCTATTCTCACAAAATTGTGTTAATGAAATAATTTAAACGCTGAGCATAAGAATCTTGCAGAAGTGATTTTTGAAACTCGAAGTAAATTTTTACTATTTGCATTCTTTCTCAAAAAACTTCATTATTTTAGAACATCCTTAAGTAAGAGAATAATTTTATGAAGCGATCAATATTTTTAGTCACTGTTGCTGTATTATTTGCAGGCAGTGCTTTCGGTCAAAACACAAGGCTCCAATCACTCAATTGGCTGCTCGGTAAATGGCACACAGAATCTGTAAACTCAATTAGCGAGGAAGTTTGGTATGCAGTTAGTCCCTATACATTTGAAGGTAAAGGAATGACCATTTCCAAATCAACGGGTGATACTGTATTTGTTGAGAAACTCTGGATAATAGATACCGGCAGCGAACTTTTTTACATTGCAAAAGTTGCTGAAAATGAATACCCCGTTTCATTTAAATTAAGCGCTCTCACTCAGCAGACTGTTTTGTTTGAAAATCCAGAACATGATTATCCGCAGAAAATATCTTACAGCCTTGCGGAAGGGGGAAAATTATTTACTACTGTAATTGGCAACAGGAGTGGAAAGGAAGGCAAGCTTGAACTTCAATACAATAAAGTTGAAAAACCGATTGAATAATATTTATGTTATAGTCCGGAATATCATTATAGGAAGCGCCGATGATTGAAATTGTAGATGTCTATAAAAGTTTCGGAGCCAATAAAGTTCTTCAGGGTGTTAACCTAACTATTAAAGAAGGCGAGGCATTAGCCATAATCGGTAAGAGCGGATGCGGCAAAAGCGTTTTGCTAAAACATATTGTAGGATTATTAGTGCCCGATAGCGGTTATGTGAAAGTCGAGGGGCAGAATCTTCATGAACTATCGGAAAAGGAACTTTATAAAATTCGCACAAAATTCGGCTTCTTGTTTCAAGGGGCTGCTTTATTTGACTCTTTAACCGTTGAAGAAAATATAAGCTTGGCGCTGGTTGAAAACGATTTTAACCTTTCGAAAAATGAAATTGAAAAAATTGTTGCCGAGAAACTTGAGCTTGTAGGTTTATCCAAAATTGAAAAGCTAAAGCCCGCAGAGCTATCCGGCGGAATGAAAAAAAGAGTTGGACTAGCTAGAGCACTCGTTACAGAACCGACTTATATTTTATACGATGAACCAACAACAGGGCTTGATCCTTTAATGTCCGACTCCATTGATGATCTGATCAAAGAATTAAACGAGAAGATCAATGTTACATCGATTATTGTTACGCATGATATGTTCAGTGTAAAAAATATTGCCGATAAAGTTGCAATGATGCACGAAGGCAAAATATATTTTGAGGGTACCGTTGATGATATCAATATCAGCAGTGATGAAGTAATAACTAATTTTATTAAAAGAACCGGTTTCTAATGTCGAAAACAAGAATCAAATTTATCTGTTCAACTTGCGGATATGAATCGCTTAAGTGGCTCGGTAAATGCCCATCATGCGATGAGTGGAATACTTTCTCAGAAGAATTGGTCGAGGTAAAATCGAAAAAGGCTAAGCATTCTGAGACCGCTGCGCAAGTGCTGCCGCTGGTGGGCGAAGCTATTAGTGAGGATGAACGTTTGGAATCGGGCATGTCTGAGTTTGATAGAGTTTTAGGCGGCGGTATTATGCCGGGTTCGGTTGTTCTAATCGGCGGCGACCCCGGAATTGGTAAATCCACGCTTGTGATGCAGGTTGCGGCAAAATTAAAAGAGCGGGTCCTCTATGTTACGGGCGAGGAGTCCGTCAATCAAATTAGAATTAGAGCCGGCAGACTGAAAATAAAATCTGATTCACTTTTCCTTTTGGCTGAAACTGATCTCCAAATAGTGAAGAGCGCAATTGAAAAAGAAAACCCTGCCGTTGTAATTGTCGATTCAATTCAAACAATGGCAAAGCCTGAACTTGAAAACGCAGCCGGAACGATAACTCAAATTCGCGAGTCGACTTCCGACTTGATGCAGATTGCAAAAACAAATAACATTGCAATACTTTTAATTGGGCATGTAACTAAAGAAGGTTATATTGCCGGTCCCAAAGTGCTGGAGCACATGGTTGATACAGTGGTGCAATTCGAAGGAGAGAAAAATTATTCTTACCGGATTTTACGCGCGCAGAAAAACCGGTTCGGCAGTACTAATGAAATCGGGATTTTTGAAATGAAGCATGACGGGCTGGCAGAAGTACTGAATCCCAGTGAAATATTTTTAAGCGAGCGGGAAAAGGAAATTACCGGCTCGGTTGTTACTGCAAGCATTGAAGGAACTAGACCGGTATTGCTCGAAGTGCAGGCGCTTGTTACACCTTCACATTACGGTAATCCGCAGAGAGTAGCAACCGGATTCGATTACCGGCGTCTATCAATTTTACTTGCGGTACTGGAGAAAAGAAGAAACCTCAAACTATCTTCTGCTAATGTATTTTTAAATATGGCGGGCGGATTAAAAATAGATGAACCGGCAGTTGATCTCGCAGTCTGCTGCTCAATAGCGTCAAGCTTCTTGAACAAAGCTGCCAATCCTGAATTTGTAATGATGGGAGAAGTAGGATTGGGAGGTGAGATACGCAGTGTATCAAACATTGAAAAACGTGTACAGGAAGCTGAGAAATTAGGATTCAAATCTGCTGTGATTCCAAAGAATAATATAAAATCTTTGAAGGGCTTAAATAAAATTCAGGTCATTCCGGTTGAAAATGTTGCAGATGCTATAAAGCTTGTTATTAAAGATTCGTAAACATAAAAAATAAACTAAAGACATTTTTTTTCCGAGCAAACTTTCCGACAAAGTTCTTCATCAAATGCTATTCCTTTTAGGGCGGCAAATGTTGATATTTTGATCTTATTATTTTATGTTGCTTCAAAGTTTTTCAATTTGGGGTTCGAAGTGAAAAAGTTATTTATAATTATTCTTCTTGGGTTCTTCATTGGGCAAGCGCCTGCACAGTGGCAAAAAATAAAAACATTTACCTCACCTACAGGCTATACTTTGGAAGTATATAGCTTATTCTATGATTCAAGTTATGGTATTTTTGCAGGGGTTAGATTTGAGGGGTTATTTCATTCTAGTGATAACGGTACTACTTGGGAGTTCAAAGGTTTTAAGGTATTTGATAGAGATGTAAAAAAAATATCCCGCGATAATTTGGGAAGACTAATACTGAATAATGACTTTATTTATTTTTCGTCCGATAGCGGAAATACTTGGCAGTCCTCAAATCTAATTAATTACTCTACCGGGTCTCTAGAAAATATTAGTGTTCTTGAAATAAATATGGATAATGGAAACTGGTATGCAGGAAGCGAGAGGAGAAATTTATATTATTCAGGAAATAATGGCGAAAGCTGGAGTTTTATAAAAAACTTTCAACCTGGATGCCCATGTCCCTATGGGGATCTTACTGCAATAAAAACAATAGGTGAAAATTTGTTTTTACTTAGCGCCAACAATTTTTGCGCGGATAATCAAGGCACTTATTGTGACGAAACCAGATTGTATAAATCACTCAACGGAATAATATGGTATGAAGTATTGAATAAAGAAGTGAAAAATATCATAGTAACTGATGCAGGTTCAATTCTTGCATTTACCGGACGCGAATTATTCAAATCTGATAACCAAGGAGATAATTGGGAAAAAATTTATACTTTTCAATATGATGTAAATATCGTGAAAGTCGATTCAGAAGGATTTATTTATGCAGGTTTTTGGAAAGGAGTCATTTACTCTACCGATTTTGGCAGCAGTTGGAAAAGTTTGGATTATAATGGTTTACATCACGAAGTCAATGACATTACAATAGATAAAAACAGAAGAATTTTTGCAGCTACTTCAGAGGGTATTTATCTCAATCATACACCAGTTACAAAAATTGATGAGAAATTAAATTTAAATCCAACAAGTTCAAAATTATATCCAAACTACCCGAATCCTTTTAACCCGGAAACAAAAATCAGATTTTATATTCCTAACCGAAGTAATGTGATTATCAAAATTTTCGATGTACTCGGCAACCAGATTACTGAACTCGTAAGCGATATTTATAATGAGGGCTTGCACGAAATCAATTGGAAACCGGAAAATTTAAGTTCCGGAGTATTTGTCTGCAGAATGAGTACGATAAATTATGAAACCAAAAAAGCATTTACCTCCGCTAGAAAATTAATTTATGTTAAATAGGGTTTAAGTATGAACTATTTCAGATTATTACTCTTTGTTTTAATTTTAAATATTCCCGCTTATTTATGTCAGAACTTTTTTCCAAATAAACCGGGGGCACAATATATCAGGCAAGATGAGGTAAATCATTGGAATCATGTATGGGGAGGAAATTCTACAGGATACTCTACTCTAGAGTATGACAGCACAACTACAATGGATTCAATTATTTTCGGAGGCAGAACTTATTATTCCTACTTTGATAATTCTTATTGTTATGACCGGCAAAATCAAAAATTATATATCTATATGTATATGGATAGTTTGCTTGCGGTAGATTTTAATGCTCCTGCGGATAGTTATAAAAAGCTTTATTTCGATAGAAATGTGCGTTGGTATAAAAACTCCGGAATATATATCGATTCAATTTTCGGCGCTCAACGTACATGTTTTAAGATAACTTTCGACTCAACGAAATACGGAACATATTACGGGTATCCTCAAAAAAGATGGCATTACGAATACATCTTCGTAGATAGCATTGGGTTGTATAAAAGCATCGATAATTATCGTGAAGAGGAAAGCCCGGATAAATTTTATTATCATAATAAATTGAGAAAAAATGTTTTTGTTGATATAGGCAATGTAAAATTTGCGGAACTTTATCCCCCTTCTTTTACTGATGCTGTTCTTATTAGTGATTCTAAGTTATTACTCTGATGGGTACC
>JAENZU010000061.1 GCA_016841125.1 Melioribacter sp.
CTTAAAGTTAGAGTAATGAAAATGATAAATGTATCATTCCCCAAATAAAATTGGAACGGAATTATACTATTGTAAAATAAGAGGCATGCGATATACATTACGATTGCCAGTATTAAAATTTTAGGCGATACAAAATCAAACAGCCGTCTCGGCATCAATTCGGCTTTTCGTATTGTACGTTTATCAGCTTGGAGCATAAGTTTAAAGTACTTGAACCCAAATATTTCCATAAAAATAATGGGGAGCATTTGAATCATGAAATATACAACGGGTATAATTGCCGAAATATTGCCGTCGCGTGAAGTATCTAAAATTCCGAGTAGAACTAATAGCGCTATACCAATTATCAATATAACATGATTTACAATTTTGTAAATCCATAAACCCATTTTGTAATATTCTACTGATTTAATATAAAATTTCGGGTAAATCTCGGGCGGATATTTTTCAAATACAAACTTCATTCGGTTTATGATCTTTTTAGGATAGTAGTATGAAATAAGTATTATCTGACTTAAGAATACAATATAGAATAATATATTTTGGGGCATTCTAATTTCCTTAAATTGTTTTATCGTTCATTACATTGCCGAAAGCAATTCGAATCTCAGAATCTGTTGCTCCTGCTTTTCTGAGTTCGACAATGGTTTCGCTTAATTTTCTAGTTACCCATACGTTTAAATCTACCGTGCAATTGGCTACTGCATTTGGATGTATAAATGTACCCCGATAACCTTTTGTTTGAATAACGGAATCGCGCTCTAATAAACTGTAAGCTTTAGCGACAGTTTTATTGTTAACACCAAGATCATTTGCGAGCTGCCTAATTGAAGGCATTGCGTCGCCGGGATTGACCTTGCCGTTAAGTACAGCCTCCTTAATTTGATCGATCAGTTGCGAGAAAAGCGGAGTTGAGTCTTCTACGTCAATTATAATATCCATAAACATTTACTAATTAGTTGTACCATGTGTTGTAAAGGTACAACGGGAACGAATAAAAAGCAAGTTTAAAATGATAATAATAATTTTGGTTGGTTTGTTTTATGGATTAGTTATATGTCACGGTTAACGTGTGACAAAGAAGCAATTCCTCATCGAATCAGAAAACCTTTGCTAAGAATTGTTCATAAAATGGCGGGATACCTTGAGAGTTAAAAAATTAAAAAATTCCCGCAATCTCAGAACTTGATTTACATACATAGATTGCGGGAATTTGGCTACAGATAATATTCAATAATTCAAGGATAGAACTCCTGACTGAGTTCAACAAAAGAGTTTAAACATTGCCATTAAAGTATTAGTACTAACTAGCAATTTTATTTATTAGAGAATTTTCCAATGCAATTGCCTTAGGGAAGAGTATGTTGTTTTCTAAATGCACATGAATGTGAAGATCCTTTTCAAAGTCTTGTAATTCTTTATAAGTTAATTTGAAAGTGTTGCAAGCATCTTCAGGGGGAGTGAAGTTATTGGTGAGTTCTCTGATTTTTTCCATTGCGCCGCCGGCATTGGTATGTTCAGCTTCCATCGATTCAATCGGATCTTTAACGGTTTTAAATCCATTCATCTTCGGCTTTTCATCAAACTTATAACAATCGACCAAATAACGGATTATGTGAAATAGAATTTTCTCTTCTTTATACATGTGCTGCTGCATTTCTTTTGCAACGTCTTTGAAAATAGATTTGATGTCATTTAAGAAAGGAAACTTATTCCCATGTTTAGATACAACTTTTTCCAAATGCGGTAATAATTGAGGAATGGCATTCCGCACATAACTATGATGATTATTAATAATGTATTCAATTAAAAATTTCAAATCCCAATTTTCATATCGTTTAGGAGAATCGGTATCACCTGTTTCTGCAGAATTCAGTTCCGAAATAATTTTTTCTACGCTTACATTTTTTTCGGCACACGCTTCTTTAAGCGGTCTATTTCCTTTGCAGCAAAAATCAATTCCATATTTTTCTAAAATATGTGCTGCCTTTATATTTTTTGTAACTATATCTTTAACAATTAATTGGTTTGCGTCTTGCTGAAATGTTTCTCTGAACATTTTATACTCCTTGCTTATTATGATTTTTAATTATATTTAATGTATTAGCAATGTCTTGATTTAATCCAACTTGCTGGTGAATAATCTCACCTTCTTTATTTAGAATTGTAATGATGTTAGAATGTGAAAATGAACCGTCATTTTCCTTTTTGTAGCGGAAACCAAGCAGAGCTGCAAGGTCATCAATGTCACTCCGGTCACCGGTCAAAAGCTGCCATCTAGCAAAATTTAAATTTTGGTCTTTCGCAAATTGTTTAAGTTTTTCCGGAGTATCTCTTTCCGGGTCTATTGAGACAAGCGTGAACTGAATTTGTTTTAATTCATCGCTGCTTAAACTTTCCTCAATTCTTCTCATATCATTTGCAATAATAGGACACGCATATGTACAGTTTGCAAAAATCATCGCGAAAACTTGAGTCTTGCCTTTTAAGTCGCCAATATTTATTTCATTTCCAAATTGATTTTTCCAGACAGAATTGATCTGGTAAATTGAATTTGCTGTAAAGCTTCCGGAGGTTTTTTCCCCTTCTCCGCTGCTACAGCAGGATTTGGTTTCTTCTTTTGGTTTTTCTTGAAGAATATTATCTGCCGTATTTTTATTATTCGAACCATTTGCTAAAATCATAATTAATGATGCTGCTGTTATTACAATGAATGCCGAAATTAAAATTAGTTTTTTCATTTTGATGATCTCCTATTTAATATCTTTTGCACATCTAAATCCTAAATTACTTGTTGTATAATTTCCCTTTAAACTGCTTCTGAAAGCGAAGCGCATAAATGCAGGGTAGTTGGTAAAATCTGTAGCTCCAACTGAGCCGCTGCCGCAAAATAAATTTCTGTCTATTCCGCTGTTTCCTCTTGATTCTCCTGTAACAAGGGCATTGAAGAAATCGGACGTCCATTCCCATACTAATCCAAGCATATCATAAACCTCGTAAAAATTTTTATTTGATGAACCAACATCGGGAAGAGAAGCGGAAGTAGGCTCAGAATACCAGGCTAATATTTTCGATACATATTCCGGATTCTTATAGCCATTGGCGCTTTTTTCATCGGCTCTTGCAGCCAGTTCCCATTCGGCAGTTGAAGGTAATCTTTTGCCGTAATAATTGGCGAATGCCTTTGCCGCAAACCAGCTAATATTTGTAACCGGTGCGCCGGGATTCACATCAGGTCCTAATTCGGTATCATTCTTCCAATAAATCAAATAGCTGTCATCAGCAAATAATTTAGAAACTTCAGACTTCCGCCATTTCGGGTTCTCGGTTACGAATTTTAGGAATTCTTTATTGGTTACCGGATATTTATCAATTAAGAATGATTCAACATTAATGTTTTGATCAGTTGTATCATCTACATAAAGGGGAGTGTAGATTCCTGCGGGTATTAATGACATTCTTGAAATATCGGTTTGAGGTTTACCCGCAAAAATAAAAAATGATGAAAATAGAATAAGTAAAATTATTTTAATTGGATTTTTCATTTTGTTACTTTCTGCTTAATAGATCACCGGTTTTATATTTTTTAACGTCATCCACTGTAACAGTTTCGCTCGAATTATTGATCTCTCTATAAACATAAGTAAGTACTGCAGCCATTTGTTTATCTGTCAATTGCTGCGGGGGCATGATGTTATTATATTTATTGCCGTTTACGGTTAATTCACCTTTTAATCCATTGGATATGGCGGTGATCATTCCGGCTTTGCCATTCTTTTTGATCCAATCAGAATTATTTATTGGTGGAAATACATTGGGGATACCTTCTCCATTGGACTGATGACAAGCAAAACATGTCCTTTGATAGATCGATTTACCCATTGATGCCAGATCACCTTTTGATGACGCATCTTCCCTAGGTGAACTGTTTGCGGTTTCTGCCAAGCTACTATAATCATTGCGCGCAGCCTCATTTGCGAATTCTGGGCTGAAAGCTTTTTCTTCATTCTTTCTGTATTTTCCGGTTGCCGGATCGATTGAACCAAACTGATCGTTAACACCGCTGTAGATCTCATCCGAAACCTTTCCTGAATATATAATTTTATTATCCGGTCCGGAAACGGCTAATTTACCCAAAGCGCCTTTATTGAAAGCACGGAAGATAGAATGATCAACTAAAATAAATTCTCCGGGTACATCAACTTCAAATTCAACCATCGCGGAACCGCCTGCGGGCACAAGTGTGGTCTGAACATTTTTTTGTTTTATTTCCATACCCCCCTCTTGGTAAACCAAATCGAAAATTTCGCCGATAACATGAAACGAAGAGACTAAATTCGGACCGCCGTTCCCGACAAATAATCTTATCCGTTCGCCGGTATTAGCTTTTAACGCTTTATCTCCCACAAGTGATCCGACAGACCCGTTAAATACCACATAATCAGGATTTTCATCCAATGCTTTCTCCATACTGAAAGGCTGAAAGCCTTTTGCTCCATAATTTCCTTCAGTGTAGAATTCACTTTGCATTACATAATATTCTCTATCAACTGGAGGAAGCCCTTCCTCCGGTTCCACCAAAATTAAACCGTACATTCCGTTGGCTATATGAAGTCCCACCGGAGCCGTCGCACAGTGGTAAACATATAGACCGGCATTCAATGCTTTAAAATTAAAAACTGATGTATGACCTGGAGTTGTGAAAGATGATACGGCACCTCCGCCAGGACCTGTTACCGCATGAAGATCGATATTATGTGGCAGTTTACTGGAAGGATGATTGTGCAGGTGAAATTCAACTTCGTCACCCTCCCTTATACGAATAAATTTACCGGGTACTTCTCCGCCGAATGTCCAAAAAGTATATTCAACCCCATCCGAAAGTTTACCGACTAGTTCACGTACTTCCAACTCAACTTTCACTTTTGCGGGATAGTCCCGGTTGATCGGGGGAGGAACATAAGGGGCATGAGTAAGTGTTGCCTCGATATTTTGTAATCCTTCGGCTGATTTATTTTCTTCACAGGAGGTGAGGAGAAACCACATGCTGAAAAAAATTGTGCAAACGATTAATATTTTTTTTGATTTCATTTCATCCTCTTCTTATAAAAAGTATATAATATCCGAATTATGTCTAAAAAAATGATTATTAAATATAAGATCGAATCAGTAGTCCAGTAAATGTAATAAAAGGCTTAGTATGTCTTATTATAGTGAATTACAAAAGCCGACTGAACGGCAACTGAATAACAGAATAAAAAATCTGATTATAATATAGTTATAAAAAGATATGATGTCAAATATTATTTTCAACTAACACATTTGATAGTTTTACCGATGATTGAGAAAAGGATAGGAATGAGAGAGAGTTGGGCAATTCGCTTGAAGAGCATCAAATGGTTTATAATGTTTACAAACGGAAACGTTTGTAATTTCCAAAGAATCTGTATTTGATGCGGTGCGTGCAAGTCTGGCGATTCCATTAATTTTTCCGCCGTGGGAAATTGAGGGTAAATTGCTAATTGACGGCGCTGCTTCAAATCCTTTGCCAATTGATGTTGCAATACAACAGGGCGCTGATATTGTAATAGCGATGGGGTTTACCGTTGACTACCGTAATAAATTCAGATCCATCACCGCGGTGCAGGAACAGCTAACCGGCATTTACATGAATAACATTCTGAAAAATTCTTTCGCTTTTAATAATCTTGCGCATCACTCTGAAATATTTCCGATCATTCCGGAATTTGATTCAACAGTATCTTTGTTCGATATTCACAATTTTCCGCACATTATAGAAAGAGGAAAAGAGGTGACACTTGAGCAGCTTCTCAATATTATAAAACTGCTGGAAGAAGATTAAAGAAATATTCTTTCCTTAATTATCGATTACGATTGAAATTCTACACGTCAAATTAATAATAATTAATTCATCATATTTATCTTTATTTGTCGGTATATTGGTATAAACAAATTATTTGGTATACATGGATTTAAAACTTGCAGTATTAATAGACGGTGACAACATTCCTTCTGCTTATGTTAAAGAGATGATGGAAGAGATAGCAAAGTACGGCAACCCTACAATTAAGAGAATTTACGGCGATTGGACCAACCCAAAATTAACAAAGTGGAAAAACCTTCTACTTGAAAATGCAATTACCCCGATACAGCAGTATGGTTATACTTATGGTAAAAATTCCACTGATTCGGCAATGATAATTGACGCAATGGATATTCTCTATTCAGAAAAAGTTGACGGATTTTGTCTTGTATCGAGTGACAGTGATTTTACAAGATTGGCTACTCGACTGCGCGAAGCAGGAATGAAAATTATCGGGATAGGTGAAAAGAAAACCCCCAACCCTTTCATTGTAGCATGCGATAAATTCATTTATATAGAAATTCTAAAGAGCCAGCCTGAAGAAGCTGATTCGGAAGTATCTAAAAGTAAACGACCGCCGGATGAGAATATAGATAAGATTACACCCAAGGTAATCAAACTTATCGCATCCACTATTTCAGATTTAGCTGATGATGATGGATGGGCTTTTCTTGGTGATGTCGGAAACCTGCTGCAGAAAAAGCAGCCAAATTTTGATTCCAGAAATTACGGTTTCCAAAAATTGACTCCTTTGATTAAATCAATTAAAAAGTTTGAAATTGATCAGCGCGAGAATACAAAAGGAAGATTTAAGTTAATCTACGTGAAAAATAAAGAGAATGTAAAATAATCGAGTTTGTAAAACATTTGTAAAACAATAGTTGTGCACCCGCTTTAATATATATCGGATAATAAAAATATATTATATTTATTTTATTCAATTGAATCCTCCCAAAAGTATTATCCGGTAGGTTCAAAAAATTCACAGTTTTGCATCGGTTTATTTCTTAAGCCGGATGCGAAAGAGAGAAAAAAGAAAGCAGCTTCATGATGATAGATAAACATAAATTTCATATTCCGGTTATGGGCATTGGATATACAATCGATACACCGTTAAAAGTAGCACAGTACGGCATTGACTCGGTTATTTCCGTTGTGGATGACCAGCTCCTTGAAAAGATGCGAAAAATGTATTGTGTTCGTTATGATATTCCTTATGCTGAAATCACAGAAAAGGTTGATGATTTTAGAGCTAAAAGAATAACTTCGTATCTTAACTTGATTTATCATTTGGTTGAAAAGAAATTTGAGGATTTAAAAAATTCAGCCGTCGATATGGGGCATGAAATTAAAGAGTACTTCAACCTTTTGCCCGATAGTTCAACTATCAAAAAAGAATTTAAACATATTACTTCCGGTTTCAATTTAAACGAAATTAAAAATTGGGTCAACGAACACTTATCGATGGGCAGTATTGATATAAATATCATGACAAAACTTGATAAAGCAAATTATATCAAGAAAGATAAATTGCCTGCTGAATATAACGATGCACATGCAGCTCTTAGGGGTTTTGCAAATAGTAAGTTAAAATCTTCAATTATATTTTCAGCCGGAATGAACCCGGCTTTGTACAGCTATTTAGGACAGTTTGAAGATTTCTACCCAGATGAAAACGGTGAAATTAAAAAGAAAATTATTTTGAAAGTTAGTGATTACAGATCAGCATTTATTCAAGGTAAGTACCTTGCGAAAAAAGGGCTTTGGATTTCTGAATTTAGAGTTGAGTCCGGACTTAATTGCGGCGGTCATGCGTTCGCTACAGATGGATACCTGCTTGGACCAATATTGACAGAGTTTAAAGACAAACGAATAGAACTGAAGAAAATTATTAATGAAATTTATTTAAAAGCTCTAGCAGATAAAAGCCGCTGCGTTCCGGCAAAAAAAATGGAAGTAAAGATAACGGCGCAAGGGGGTGTCGGCACTGCGGAGGAACATCAATTTTTAATTGATCATTATGATATTGATTCTGTTGGCTGGGGAACACCGTTTCTGCTGGTACCTGAAGCTACTACCGTTGATGAATCAACCCTAAATAAATTAGTTGAAGCAAAAGAAAAAGATTTATACTTGAGCAACATCTCTCCTTTAGGCGTACCTTTCAATAGTCTTAGAGGCAACACAAAAGATATCGAAAAGTTATCATTTATTGCTAAAGGAAGACCCGGCAGTTCATGCCCAAAGCAATATATTGCGATAAACAATAAAGAGTTTACCGATAAAAATATTTGTACTGCTTCACGTCAATATCAATATTTAAAGCTGAAAGAGCTTGACGGCGAAAATTTAAATACGGATGAACACCAAACTAAATATGAAAAAATAGTTGAGAAATCTTGCATTTGCGTTGGATTGGGAACTTCGGCACTCGTAGCGAATAATCTGAATTATAAAGTAGAAGGGGATGGAATTTCTATTTGCCCCGGACCAAATTTGGCTTATTTTTCAGAGGTTATCAGTTTAAAGGAAATGGTTGATCATATTTACGGAAGAATTAATGTAATTACACGAACTGACCGTCCGCATGTATTTATCAACGAATTGAATATTTATATCGATTATCTCAAGAATAAAGTTGAAGAGGCAAGAGTCTCGATTTCAGATAAACAGGATAAGTATTTGTTGACCTTCGCGGAAAATTTAAAGGAAGGTATAAACTACTATTTCAGTTTATTCAAAGAACTGAAAAATATATTTGAAGATACTAAACAAACTATTCTTAATGATTTGGAAAAGTCTAAAAATAGCCTTCACATACTTTATTTGGAAATAGAAAACTTGTCCCTCAGAAAGGCAGCTGCTCAATAAGGTTTTATTAATAAATGGATTTACTTATTCTGTCATTTTCACTCAAAATATTTTTAGTATAGATTGTTTTTCCAAAAGTTTTATTATAAATGTTTTAATGTGCCCGGTATACTGTACCGGGTTTTTTTTAATTAAAGCTACATAATTATTTCCACTGGATATTTTTTTTGTCTTATTGATTTTATTGGTAATAAGAACTTATATTCATAAAATACTTCTTTCATTAATAAAGCGAGGTGCCTTATCGAAAAAGACTACAGTAATCCGAATTCTCAATTAAAATTATTCTCCCGTGGGATAGTTTTTTGCATCTTTTTTTTCCTTTTCATCACTTCTTCAATAACTGCTCAATCTAATTCAAGCGAACTTTGGCTAGATATAGATGAGGCTTCCATTACGAATAATTTGGAACGTCAAATTATTCCGTTAAAATATAGAGTGTTAAAATTAAACGTTGCAAAATTGAAAACCTTCTTACTAAATGCTCCCCCCGAGGAAAGCAGGGCGGTACAAGGCGCCGGTAATATTTTAAGTTTACCTTTACCCAACGGCGAATACACTAATTTTGCAATTTTTGAATCACCGATAATGGCAGAGGAATTGTCGGCAAAGTACCCGGAAATTAAAACTTACAGAGGACAGGGAATGGATGATAAAAGTGCCTCCGTTCGTTTGGATTTAACCCCGGCTGGTTTTCATGCGATGATACTTTCATCGAGCGGTACTGTGTTTATTGACCCTTACAGCAAGGGGAACATTGACAACTATATTTCATATTTCAAAAAGGATTTTGTTGTTAATGGCATAGAAGCATTAACAACTTGCGGTCCGATTGGCGTTGATCCGCTAATAGAAAATGAAATTAGAAGAATTGTAGAAAGCGGAGCCATTGAATCTTCAGGGACAATTCTTCGTACATACAGATTAGCACTTGCCTGCACAGGTGAATATGCATCATATCACGGCGGAACTGTTCAGGGGGCTTTATCTGCAATGGTTACAACAATGAACCGGGTAAACAGTGTTTATGAAAGAGAAGTGGCTATCAGAATGGAATTGGTAGGGAACAATGATGCTATAATTTACACTAACTCCGGTACTGATCCATACACCAATAATAATGGCAGTACTATGCTGTCACAAAATCAATCGAATATTGATGCTGTAATAGGCAGCGCAAATTATGATATAGGACATGTATTCAGCACCGGCGGCGGTGGAGTAGCCTACCTTGGTGTCCCTTGCAGAAACGGTTGGAAAGCCCGTGGTGTAACAGGCCTGCCTCAGCCAATTGGCGACCCTTTCGATATCGATTATGTAGCGCATGAGATGGGACATCAATGGGGTGCTAATCATTCATTCAACGGATCATCAGGAAGCTGCGCGGGCGGTAATAGAAATGGTCCTACTGCCTACGAACCCGGCAGCGGAAGTACAATTATGGCTTATGCCGGCATATGCAGTCCGCAAAATCTTCAATCAAATAGTGATGATTATTTTCACGGTATCAGCTTTGATGAGATTGTTGCGTATTCAACATTAAGTTCAGGCAATAGCTGCGCAGTTCAATCGGTTACGGGAAACAACCCGCCTTTAGTAGATGCAGGAACAGGAGGTTATGTTATTCCAATTAATACGCCATTTACATTAACCGGTTCAGCCAATGACCCGGAATCAGATCCGTTAACATACGATTGGGAAGAGTTCGATTTAGGTCCAGCAGGGGCACCGAACAGTCCTTCAGGTAATGCGCCCATTTTTAGGAGTTTTGATCCTGTAACAAGCCCGTCACGAACTTTTCCAAAATTGTCTAACATTTTGAATAACAACCAAACTATCGGTGAGTTACTTCCATCGTACTCTAGGAATTTAAGTTTTAGATTAACTGTCCGCGATAATAGAAGCGGCGGGGGCGGAGTCGGTTACGACGAAATGGCATTCACTGTTAGCAATTCAGCGGGACCATTTTTAGTGACTTCACCTAACACATCGATTGTAATACCCGGAAATGATTTTCTTGATGTAACGTGGGATGTAGCAAATACAGATGCAGCACCAATAAATTGTTCGAATGTAAACATATTGCTTTCCACAGACGGGGGATTTACTTTTCCTGTAACACTTGCTTCAAACACCCCGAATGACGGGGCTGAAACCGTCTTTGTGCCAAATAATCAAACAACAACGGCACGAATAAAAATTGAAGCAGTTGGAAATGTTTTTTTTGATCTCTCGAATACAAACTTTCAAATAGAATAGCCTGTACCTGTGGAGCTTGTTTCATTTAGCGCTGCAAGTATGAATAGCAGTATTCATTTGGAATGGAAAACCGCTACCGAAATAAATAATGCCGGCTTCGAAATTGAAAGATCTGTTGACCAAAAGTTTTATGAGAAAATCACTTTTATTGAAGGAAACGGGAACAGCAGTGAACCGAAGGAATATTTTTATACAGATAAACCCGAAGGTGCCGGAATATTTTACTATAGGCTTAAACAATTAGACTATAACGGTACTTACGAATACTCAAACACAGTTGAAGTTAGTTTAGAATTACCAAATGATTACTCACTTACACCAAATCATCCGAACCCGTTCAATCCTTTGACTATTATTGAGTTTGCTGCACCGACTGAAGCAAAAGTTTCGATAAGGATATTCAATACTATCGGTCAGCAAGTGACGGAATTGGTCAACGGTAATTTTTCTGGAGGTATTCACAGAGTCTCGTTTGATGCCGGCAGTTTATCAAGTGGAATTTATTATTACACAATAAACGCCCGGGGTATTGACGGCTCTAACTTCGTCTCTTCAAAAAAGATGATCCTAATGAAATAGTATCATACGATAATAATTATTAAGGATGTAATTAACATCTTAATTTACAAAGGCTTCTCAATGTTTGGGAAGCCTTTCTTATTTGTGGATCTAATACTATTCGATTTCATGAAATGAGAGTTTATAAAATTTAAAGTACTTCAAGAAATCTAAACTAGAAGAAAATTTTGTTATTGCTGCAAGCCGACCAATT
>JAENZU010000062.1 GCA_016841125.1 Melioribacter sp.
TAATTTGGTATTGGCGAAAACACAAAAAGACTACTCCGCACTTAACATATTCCAGTCTCCAAATGTTCAGCGGAGTGAAGCCGACAATTCGCGAGAGACTCCGTCATATGCCGTTTGTGCTGCGGATACTGGCGATGGTTTTACTGATCACCGCAGTAGCAAGACCGCAGACTTTTTCTACCGGGGAAGATGTTTACACCGAAGGTATTGATATTGCAATGGTTTTGGATATTTCAGGAAGTATGCTTGCAGAGGATTTTAAACCCAACCGGCTTGAAGCTGCGAAAAATGTAATTGATGAATTTATTTCAGGAAGAACTACTGACAAAATCGGTTTAGTGGTTTTTGCCAGAGAAAGTTTCACTCAGTGTCCGTTAACCATTGACTATTCGGTTCTGAGAAATCTTTTGCGCCAAATTGAATCGGGAATGATTGACGACGGAACCGCAATCGGCACTGCTTTGGCAAACGGTGTGAACAGATTAAAAGACAGCAAAGCTAAAAGCAAAGTGATAATTTTACTTACCGACGGAGTAAATAATTCGGGTGAGATTGATCCGATCACTGCTGCTCAAATTGCTCAAAAATTTGGAATAAGAGTTTACACTGTTGGTGTCGGAAGTAAAGGTCAGGCGCCCTATCCGTTTCAGACTCCTTTCGGCAAAAGATACCAAATGGTTCCTGTTGAAATAGATGAAGGTGTTCTGCAGCAAATCGCTAAGATAACCGACGGAAAATATTTTAGAGCTACCGATAATAAAAAACTTGAAGACATTTATAACGAAATAGATAAACTTGAAAAAACGAGAGTGGAAATAACTTCCTACCGTCAGGCAAAAGAACTTTTTTACGGTTATGCCGGCGGCGGATTATTTTTACTTTTACTGGAGTTAGGTTTGATACGAACATTTTTAAGAAGGCTGCCGTAAAATGTTTAGATTTGCACATCCGGAATATTTGAATCTTCTTTATTTAGTGCCTGCACTGATAGTGCTGTATTTTTTTACAAGCAGGTATCATAAAAAGTTGTTGGAGCGATTTGCTGATTCACGATTGCACAAAGTATTGTTTCCTTTTAGGAGCGGCTGGAAAACTCTAGTTAAATTTTCTATTGCATTGTTTGCATTTGCGCTGATATCACTGGCATTGGCTAATCCGCAAGTCGGTTCTAAAATTGAAGAAGTAAAACAAGTGGGAATTGATGTTTATATTTGTCTAGACGTTTCTTTAAGTATGACTGCTGAGGACATTAAACCGAGCAGACTGGAAAAAGCAAAAAATGAAATTTCACAAATGATAAGAAGACTGCGCGGAGACAGAATTGGGCTGATAGTATTTTCAGGAGAAGCATTTGTTCAAATTCCGCTTACAACCGATTACTCGGCGGCAAATTTATTTTTATCTGCTGTCGATGTAAATTCTGTTCCCCAGCCCGGCACCGCAATTGCCTCTGCCGTTAATTTGGCAATGGAATCATTTAAAGGAAAAGAGGATACCAATAAAGCTATAATAGTTATCACAGATGGAGAGGATCACGAAGGCGATCTTAATGAAGTTGTAAAAGAAGCGGTGGATAAAGGCATCAGCATTTATGCTATCGGACTCGGATCACCTTCCGGGGTTCCAATTCCAATGTATAATTCGTCAGGAACTCAAACCGGTTATAAAAAAGATAGACAGGGAAACGTGGTGCTGACAAAATTGGATGAAACCACGTTAAAAGAAATCACAAGGTTAGGGAACGGAACTTATTATCGTGCGACTAATTCATCGGATGAACTTGAACAGATTTATAAAGATCTTTCAAAATTGGAAGAAACCGAATTTGGCGCAACAAGAATTACCGAATATGAAGACAGGTTTTACTGGTTCCTTGCACCAGCAATATTTTTACTGCTAATTGAATTTTTTATCAGCAGTAATAAATCAAAATTGTGGATGAAGTTTGAAGAAAGTAGAAAGGCGGCTTAAATGAAAAAAATTATTTTAATCGTGATCTTATTGATCCCTGCTGTTGTCTCGGCTCAAAGTTTAAGAGGTCTGGTTAATAGCGGAGTTGATAAATATGAAGAAGGTAAATTTCCTGATGCCGAAGTAGATTTTAAAAAAGCCGCTGAAAAAGAAATGGATAGTTTCGAAAGTCATTTCAATCTAGGCTCTGCTCTGTATAAACAGAAAAGATATGATGAGTCATTACAGCAATATAAAAACGCGTTGGCATTGACTGATGATGATTATCGCAAGTCGAAAGTTTTTCATAACATCGGCAACACTCTTCTAAAAGAAGAAAAGTATAAAGAAAGTATAGAGGCTTATAAAAATTCTCTAAAGTTAGATCCAAATGATCTGGAAACGAAATATAATTTATCCTACGCTTTAAACATGCTGCAGAATCAACAGAATCAGAAGCAAGACCAGAATAAGGATCAGAACAAAGACAAGCAGAATCAAGACCAAAACAAAGATCAGCAGCAGAATAAGCAGGACCAGCAGGATCAGCAAGATAAACAGGATCAACAGCAGCAAGATCAGAAGCAGAACCAGGATCAAAATAAAGATCAGCAAAATCAACAGCAGCAGCCTCAACAGAAAAAAGATGAAATTTCTAAAGAAGAAGCTCAGAGAATTCTGGAAGCATTGAAAAATAATGAATCGGATTTGCAGAAAAAACTACGTCAGCGCAAAGGTAAAGTTGTAAAAAAAGAAAAAGACTGGTAACAAAATATTTCATGAAATTAAAGATTAGTCAAATTATAGTTTTATTGTTTCTAGCTTCAATTGCGTGGCAGGTTAACGCGCAGCAATTTGAAGCATCGGTGGACAATACATCGGTGGGTCAAAATGAACGGTTCCAAGTTTATTTTACTTTCAGCAATGCCGACATCAATAAAGCGAGTAATTTCATACCGCCGAGTTTTGAAGGGTTTAGAATTTTAAGCGGACCCAATCAGTCTTCAAATATGCAGATAATCAACGGTAAAGTTTCCGGCTCACTCACATACTCTTATATTCTGCAGACGCAAGAGATGGGGAGTTTTGCAATTGGAAGCGCGTCAATAAATTGTGAGGGGAAAAACTACACAACCGAAACGTTGAATATTAAAGTGACCAAAGCGTCGGGCAATATTAATCAGGGTGATACAAATGGCGGAATTTCAAACGAAGACTTAGCAAAAAATGTGTTTATTGTTGCCACCGCGGATAAACAAAGTGTTTATCAGGGTGAACAAATTTCAGTTACTTATAAACTTTATACAAGACTAAATATTTCATCGCCTCAAATTTCAAAGCTCCCGACTTACAACGGATTCTGGGTTGAAGAATTAGAGACTTCCAACAATATCAGTTTTGACATCGAGATGTATCAGGGTCAACGCTTCCGTTCGGCTATAATTAAAAAGGCTGCTTTGTTTCCCACCAAATCGGGAGAACTTACTATAACTCCCTTTGAATTGAATGTTCCTGTATTAATTAGGAGACAGAGAACCAGCCGCGATATTTTTGATGACTTTTTTAATGACTCATTTTTCGGCAGAACCGAAACAATTGAGTTCTTAGCAAAATCTAATCAATTAAAAATTGACGTAAAGTCTTTACCTGAAGCTGGCAAACCCGCCTCATTTAATGGAGCGGTAGGAGATTTTAATTTTAGCGCAGATGTAAATAAGAAAAGTGTTGAGACCAATGAATCTCTCACGATGAAAATTTCAATCAAGGGAAGGGGAAACATTAAACTGCTCGATGTTCCCAAAATTAACGTGCCGGCAGGGTTTGAAAAATTCGATCCCAAAGTTTCCGAAAATATTAGTAGGAAAGGAACAGTAAGCGGGACGAAAGAAGTTGAATATTTAGTTGTTCCGCGAATACCCGGTTCTAAAGAGATCCCGGCAGTTGAATTTTCATATTTTGATCCGGGTAAGAAAAAATATATCTCCAGCAAAGCCGGTCCGTTTGAAATTGAAGTTGCTAAAGGTGCCGGTAATATTGAGCAATCAGTCAGCGGTTTCTCAAAAGAAGATATTAAATTGCTCAGTCAGGATATCCGTTACATAAAAACATCGTCGTTCGATTTGAGAAGAAAAAGAGATTATCAAGTAATACCTGACTGGTTTTGGGCTTCTCTTGTTATTCCGCTAATTTTATTCGGTGCTGTAATCGGTATAAAAAGAAGACAGGATAAACTTCATGGAAATGTTCAGCTTCTTCGTTACAGGAAAGCTGAAAAGCTTGCAAAAGGCAGGTTGAAATCGGCGAAGAAAGCTTTGGATTCTAAAGACTTAAATAAATTTTATAATGAATTATCTTTGGCACTTTACGGATATCTTGAAGATAAGCTTAATTTACAAAAAGCAGATTTTACTATCGATCGTGCAATTTCCAAACTGCACACTTTAGAAGTTCCAGGCGATTTAATTGAGATAGTAAACAAGATCTCCGAGAGGTGCGAGTTTGCAAGATTTGCACCTAAAGCGGACGGCAGCGAAGAAGCGGTATCATTTTATAATGAATCTGTTCAAACTATTGTGAATCTTGAAAATGCAATTCCCAAAAAGAAAAATTAAGCGATGAAAAATTTACTCTTTCTAATATTGATTTATTTTTTAAGTTTTACCGGGGCGGCTCAGGTTGAAAATTTTATGGAAGAAGGGAATAGATATTACCAGCAGTCACAGTTCTCCGATGCAATTACGTCTTACAATAAGATTCTACAGCAGAATTTCGAGAGCTCCGCATTGTATTATAATCTTGGAAATGCATATTACAAAACCGGGAATTTGGGCAGAGCAATTTTGAATTATGAAAAAGGGCTTAAACTTTCGCCGGGGGATGAAGATCTTCAGTACAATTTGGAAGTTGCGAAAGCGAGAACAGTTGATAGAATAAATGAAGTACCAAAATTATTTATTGTTGAATGGTGGGAGTCGCTCATCACACTTTTTAGCGCCAGCGGCTGGGCATTTATTGTATCACTGTTATTCATTTTGTTTTTGATTTTTGCAGCCTCTTATTTCTTTGTTAAGTCATTTAATATTCAACGCATTCTTTTTATTTTGGGTGCCGCAAATATTTTCGCATTAATATTTGCGGTTATATTGCTTGTTGCTCAAATCGATCGTGAGACTTCTGTTCAGTATGGAGTTTTACTTGAGAACAACATTACGGCTAAAATCTCGCCTGATGAAAAAGGCAACGATGCTTTCGTTGTTCATGAAGGGATTAAATTTGAAATACAAGATCAATTAAATGATTGGGCTAAAATTAAACTTGCTGACGGGAAAGTCGGCTGGCTGCCAAAATCCACTTTCGGAACAATTTAATTTTTTCCTCCGATATTACTTGAATCTGATGAACCAAAACAAGATATTAGGTGTTATGTAGATAAACCGATAGGAGGAATCATGAAAAAGTTACTTAGTTTTTTAGTTATAGGTTTATTCGCTGTATCACTTAACGCTAACTTCGGCGAAAATAATAATTCAATTAGTGATAAAGAAGTTAAGTGCCCTTATCTTCAAAAAATGCATGAATCGTTTAGTTCGGATTTATGTCCCTATTTAAATGGAGAAATCCAGAGTTCGGAGAACTCAAAAAGTGAATGCCCTTATTTAAACCATAGATCACAGACAGAGTCCTCAAAAGGCGAATGCCCATTTACCGGCAAGAATAAAGGTTCCGGAAATGATAAATCGCCTAATAGCGATAATCCAAAACCTAAAATTAAAGAACAGGTTAAAACAATTAAGTTGAAGATAACTTAAAATTTTATTTTAATAAATTTATTAAGACCGCAGTAAACGCTGCGGTTTTTTTTTACTTATAATATTTCTAGTGCATTTTTAGTAAATTGATTGTAACAAATTATACTACTTAATTTTTTACGGTGCTTTTTATTCTGATTTAATTTGATGCTGGTTATACATGGATTTAAATTTTTCCACTGAATTGGCTAACAATTATCGAAGTAAATCCCAAATAGCAAGAGTGCTCTCTGAGGATTGGGTATTGAAAAACTTTTTTTGTCCAAATTGTGGTTCAAAGAATGTAAGGAATTATTTAAATAATAATCCGGCGGCGGATTTTTTTTGTCCTGAGTGTGAGGAAGATTACGAACTGAAAAGCACTAAATCCAAATTAACAAAAAAAGTTGTTGATGGTGCATTTGAAACGATGATTGCAAAAATTGAGAAAAAGGAAAATCCTCATTTTTTATTTTTACAGTATAATAATGATTATGTAGTGCAAAATTATTTCTCAATACCGAAACATTATTTTTTACCTGAAATAATAGAAAGAAGAAAGCCTTTAGCCATTTCAGCCCGTCGCTCAGGTTGGGTAGGCTGCAACATTCTTTTAAATGAACTCCCAGATTCAGGAAAAATTTATTTTATCAGAGACAAAAAAATAATCGATAAGTTTGAAATTCTTAGCCAATGGAGAAAAACTTTATTCCTCGCAAAAGAAAAGTTGGACAATAGAAATTGGCTGGTTTCTATTATTTCGATTATAGAAAAAATTCCTTATGATATTTTTAATTTAAATGATGTTTATAAATTTGAAAATTATTTAAGTTTGAAATTTCCAAATAATAATAATGTAAAACCAAAAATCAGACAGCAATTACAGGTATTGCGTGATTATGGATATATAACGTTTTTAGGTAATGGCAAATACAAAAAAGATAAATAGAGTTATGAAATCAAAAATGAAAAATGAAGTTTTAGTTATTGTGAGAGGTGGTGTTGTTCAAAATATTCTCACATCAAATAAGATGATAAATGTTCAGGTTATCGATTTTGATAATATGGAATTAAGTGAAAGTCTAGACGCAGAACTGAATCTTAAATCTAAGGTTAAATATCTAAATCCTATCAAATATTAATTCTCTTTTTAGTGATAATTGTCAATTAATCATTGGGTATTTGACCATACCTTTTCAAAAGTAAATTTTTATGAATGCAAAAAAATATAACAACATTAAACTTACACTTTCAATTTCAAAGGGTGTAATAACATTTATTTTATTGATTTTATTTGTGGCGCTTGGCTACAGTAAAGATCTTGAAATTTATATCTCCGGTTATTCTGAGGGAGTATACTTACAATGGATCCTATACGTTATAGCCCTGGGTATTGTCTCATCCGTTATTTTCTTCCCGGTAAATTTTTACGGAAGTTTTATTCTTGAGCACAAGTATAATTTGTCAAATCAAAATTTTTGGCAGTGGACTTGGGAAAATATTAAAGGGATGCTGATTGGAGCGGTTATCGGAATTCCGCTTTTATTACTCTTCTATTTTGTGCTGAATTATTTCGGCGCTTTATGGTGGCTTCCGTTTGCTGCCATATTATTCCTTGTTTCAGTGGTTTTGGCTCAGATAGTTCCTATTGTTATCCTACCCTTATTTTATAAAATCACTCCTTTGGATGACGAGGAATTGACAAACCGCATTATTGATCTTTCCAAAGACAGCGGCTTAAAAGTTGAAAACGTTTACAGATTCAATATGAGCAAGACAACCAAAAAAGCTAACGCAGCATTTACCGGATTGGGTAAAACTAAACGTATTCTTTTAGGGGATACGCTGTTGGAGAGTTACACCAAAGATGAAATTGAAACTGTAATTGCTCACGAACTTGGGCATTATAAAAAGAAGCATATTGTTAAAAATATTATTATCGGAACATTATTTAGTTTCCTAACTTTATTTTTAATTGCTGTTCTATATGATCAGTCACTTCCATGGTTCGGTTTCGAAGCCAGAACAGAGATTGCCGCGCTCCCGCTGCTTTCATTATGGGGAATGCTTATCGGGCTGATCCAAACTCCGATCTCAAATTATATATCAAGAAAATATGAGTATGAGGCGGACGAATATGCAGTCAGGTTAACGGAAAAGAAAAATGATTTTCTGAACACGCTTAATAAATTAACCGATCAGAATTTGGGTGACAGGGAACCACATCCTTTTGTGGAGTGGTATTCATACAGCCATCCGTCAATAAAGAGAAGAACGGAATTTATTGAATCACTTTAATATTCGGATAAAATTCGATACATTTCAAATCAACGTAATCAGACTTTGGTAGATTAAATGTCAGTCACACTAAAAGATGTTGAACATATTGCGTCACTAGCTAAATTGGAATTCAATACTGGTGAATTGGAAGAATTCACAGTTGAACTGAATAAAATATTAGAGTACGTAGAAAAATTAAATGAACTGGATACCGAAAATGTTGAGCCGCTGAGTTATCCGGTACCGGCGCAAAATGTTTTTCGCGATGACATTCTTGTTGAATCGCTACCCCGTGAAAAAGCGTTAGAAAACGCTCCGGAAAAAGATGAGCAGTTTTTTAAAGTTCCGAAAGTAATAAACCAATAAAATAAATTCATGATAGTCGGAATAATTCCCGCCAGATTTGCATCTACACGACTGCTCGGTAAACCGCTGGCAAAAATCGGATCGAAACCGATGATCCAGCATACTTATGAAAGCGCTTCCAAATCAAAATTACTTGATCAAGTAATTGTAGCCGCAGATGATATTAAAATAATTGAATTAGTTGAAGGATTTGGCGGAAGAGCAATATTAACTCCTAACAATATTGCGACCGGTTCCGACAGAATTGCACATGTTGCAAAGGAAATGCCCGCCGCAGATATCATCGTAAATATTCAGGGGGACGAACCTTTTATTAAGGGTAAAATGATAGATCAGGCAATTGAGCCGCTCTTGTTTGATGATGAGATTGAGGTTTCCACACTCGCAAAAAAAATTGAGACTATCGAAGAACTTCGATCCCCGTCAATCCCCAAAGTGGTTTTTGACTACAATAATTTTGCACTCTACTTTTCCCGCTCCGTAATACCATTTGTCCGTGATGCAAAATCAAATTTTGAAAGTTTAAGACTTGCCGATATTTACAAACACGTTGGACTTTATGTTTTTAGAAGAAAAGCGTTATTTAAGTTCACATCCATTAAACCAACCGATCTTGAAAAGGCTGAAAAATTAGAGCAGCTTCGAATGCTGGAAAATGGCATCAAAATTAAAATTGTTGTTACCGAATACGAAAATTTAGCCGTTGATACTCCGGCGGATCTTGAAAGAGCCAGAAGATATTATGAGAGATATAAAGATTTGGAGGAAGAATGAAAATTCCGAAGAGAGATTTATTAGCAAATTTACCAACACCAATTGAAAAACATTCATTCGACGGCTGTTCATTTCTGATGAAGCGTGACGATTTTACCGGTTCTGAAATGACCGGAAATAAAGTTAGAAAATTGGAATACTTAATTCATGATGCCAAACAGAAAAAAGTACGTACTATTTTTACATGCGGCGGTGATCAATCTAATCACGCAAGAGCAACCGCGTTTGCCGCAGTAAAAGCGGGAATTAAATGCAAACTCTTTTTGTGGGGAAAAGACAAAACGGTAGCAGAGGGGAATCTCTTTTTAGATAAATTGTTAGGCGTTGAAATAAAATTTTTGAATAAGTCTGATTATTCTAATGTAAATGAAATAATGAAAGTTGAAGCCGCAAAATCTAAGGAAAAAGTATATGTGATTCCCTCCGGCGGTTCTTCACCTTTAGGTATCTGGGGCTATATCAACTTTGTGAGTGAATTAGCAAATCAGATAAATCCCCGCAATATTAAAGGTATACTTACCGCAGCCGGAAGCGGTGGAACATCAGCAGGATTATTGCTCGGTTCTGCGTTTCACGGTTTTAATTGGAAAATCTACGCCGTTAATGTTCTTCAAACGAAAGCTGAAATGGAGGAAGAAATTCTAAGGTTAGCAAGTGAATGTTCCGCAAATTATAATTTGAAAGTGAAGCCTGATTCGAAAAATCTTGTTGTGCTCGATGGATATTCTGCGGAAGGGTATAAAAAAATAATACCTGAGAAGTTGGATCTTATAAAGCGATTTGCCCGTTCAAGCGGGGTTGTTTTTGATCCGGTTTATACCGGCAAAGCATTTTATGCATATCACGATAAATTTTTAAAGGACCGTAAGAAATCGAATATACTTTTCGTTCATACCGGTGGAATATTCGGAGTATTTGAAAAGAGAAAAGAATACTTGAGTAGTTAACATTTTGAAGAATTGATTGAATTGATTAGTTTTAAGCAATCATTTTATTTTTGAGTAAGTTATCTGAGGTATTGATGGAAAGAAAAATTCGTGTACTGGTTGCTAAAGCCGGTTTGGATGGTCACGACAGGGGGGCAAAAGTTGTTGCCGCAGCTTTAAGAGATGCTGGAATGGAAGTGATTTATACCGGTTTGAGACAAACACCGGAAATGATTGTAAACGCGGCAATTCAAGAAGATGTTGATGCTATTGGTGTCAGCCTGCTTTCCGGTGCACACATGACGATAATCCCGAAAATAATGAATCTAATAAAAGAAAACGAAGTGGATGATATCCTTGTCTTCGGCGGCGGAATTATTCCAGATGCAGATATTGCAAAATTAAAGGAAATAGGAGTCGGCGAGTTATTTACTCCTGGAGCATCTACAGTTGATATTGTTGAGTTTTTAAAGAATTGGGTAGAGAAAAATCCACGTTATTAGTTAATATTATAAGCTGGAACAAATTAACGTCATCAATGTTAGATTCACTTAATTTGTTCTTGTATGATTTTTTAGAATTCATCTGCCTAATCCAGCCAATTTTTGATCCCGAATAATTCCGAAAAATTGAAAAAGCTACTCTCGAAGTAGTTTTCTTTTATTGAATTCTTTAACTATTTTAAATGTCTATATTTTTTTAGGAATAAATTGAACAATAAATCTCAGAGAATAATATTTCTCGACCTTATGCGTGCCTTTGCAGTAATAATGATGGTGCAGGGGCATACCATAGATGTTCTGCTCGGGGGTGACTATCGTACGGCAGACTCTTTATTTTTTGGTATTTGGCATACAATGCGCGGATTCACCGCTCCTATTTTTATGTTTACCGCGGGTGTTGCGTTTACATATTTGCTTATATCGAATAACCAGCCGCTAATGGAAAACCCTAGAGCAAGAAAAGGAATTATCAGATTTCTTACTCTTGTGGGCATTGGTTATCTATTAAGATATCCTACTCACACAATTGTTGATTTCTCGAATGTGGGTGAGCAGCAGTGGCTAATATTCTTTACGGTTGATGCGCTTCACTTGATTGGATTCGGTCTACTTTTTATTCTGGCATTTCTTTATTTAGCCGAAAAATTAAAATTTGAGAAGAAGACCTCACTGATTATCGGGATAATGATTTTTTTCATAGGCTATCAATTTACCAAATCAGTTGAGTGGATAAATATATTTCCGCTGCCGATTGCCGGATATTTTACTAGAGCATACGGATCGTTTTTCCCATTCTTTCCATGGGCAGGTTATGTATTATCGGGGGCGGTTTTAGGAACTTACCTTGCGGAAAATCCGGGAGTTTTCAAGAAATCTGCTTTTGGTAGAAATGTTATTTTAATTGGATTTGGATTGATCTCAATCTCAATTTTTACATTCCTATTTTCTAACGGACAAAATCCAAACGCAACTTTTTTAGGGGATAACCCGGGACTAATGTTTTTTAGACTTGGTGCTGTTCTTGCATTAAATGGTGTCGTTTCTTTACTTGTGCTCGATCTTGAAAATATTCCAAATATTATTATAGAATTCGGCAAGCATACATTATTAATTTATGTTGTTCATCTCATCTTATTATACGGTAGCTCCTGGTCGCCTGGAATATCCC
>JAENZU010000063.1 GCA_016841125.1 Melioribacter sp.
TCCGCGTTCGAAACGATGACATCAAAATTTTTGGATTCATCATTAACAATAATTCCATTGACTTTTTTATGCGAGTATTCAATTTTTTTTACGTCGGCATTAAACTGAAATTCCACACCCTTTTTTACTGCAAGCTTGTATAGTGCATCCGAGATTGAGTAGATTCCGCCTTCCGGAACATAAGCTCCTAAATTATATTCTACGTGCTGAATAATATTCAAAGTTGCCGGAGCCTTAAATGGATTTGACCCGTTATAGGTTGCATATCTGTCAAAAAGCTGAACTGTTTTTTCATCTTTGAAAAATTCGGAATTAGCCTGATGCATAGTTCTGAACGGATCTATTTTCCTCAAATTAATCAGTGTGCTTAACGCAGAGCTGTTTAAAAATGTATCTACTTCACGAAAGCTTTTGTAAAGAAATAATTCGGCAGTAAGATCGTAAATCTGCTTTGAGTACTCCAAATAATTCAATACAGATTCTTTGGAATCTATTGTTACCCTTTCGACTTCTTCGGAAAACTTTATAGTATCGGAATAAGCGTTAAGGATTGAGCCGTCGGGATAAAAATATTTACAAAGTACGTCAAGTTTATTAAGCTGAAGGTAATTGTCAATATTCTCATCAACCGATTCAAAAAGTTCTTTGATCACAAAGGGCATTGTAAGAAGTGAAGGTCCGGTATCAAAGCGGAATCCGTCAAAATTGATCTCCCCCGCTTTACCGCCGGGCAAATCATTTTTTTCGAAAACTGTTACTTCGTTTCCGGAGTATGCCAATCTTATGGCAGCGGATAAACCTCCGAGTCCGGCACCAATTATCCCGATCTTCTTTGCTGCCATCTTTCTTTAAATATTAAGTAAACAAGCAGATAAAGTGAGAGCATTGAAAATGAATAGAAGAAATCCTCAACCGGAATGGTGATAACCCGAATACCCCAAATTGCTTCCGGATTATAAAAAACTATCGGCAATGAGGTTAGAATATAATTGACCAGAAGAAAAGGAATAAATGTAAAAATTATCCAGAGCCAGTAAATTTTGGATGTTAGCATTTCAGGGTACAATGAAAATGCCGTAAAGAAAAATAATGATGTGAAAATCATTACGGTAACAGTGTAGTATTGCGAGAGAAATGCCATCCCGACAATGAATGCAAGTAAACCCGGTATTGCAATCTTCGATTTGTCAAATTTCAACTCTCTTTCAGTTAAATAAAACATTCCGGTTTCGTAAATAAAAATTGATGCGTATGGAACAGTAATGAAAAACAAAATTTCCTCAATCGGCAGATTGAAAATAGACAACCCTAATAAATACTCTGGGTTAAACCACCAATCACCCCTGTTTGCGGCAATTATATCCCAAATAATATAAGTACCGCCGACAATTAGAATCGAGAGTCCGAGTGCCGGAAAATTTTTATAAAACTTTATTTTTTTTTCGAAAGATAAAGCAAGCGGTACTGCGATCGTAAAGATATTAATGAGTAAATATTCACTCATCTTTCACTGCAAGGGTGAAGTTTTGAGAAAGTTGAATATTTTGTTCGGGTGAGAGTCTTTCACTTTCGATAACAAATTGAGCAAAATCTTTTTGAAGTTCAGCATCAATAAAGGAAAAATCTTGGCGCATTAATAGTTCAAAAACTTTTTGAGCTTCAGCATACGTATCATCACCATAACCGAGTATTCCCGGAATGTGATGTAAAATTGAAAATCGCATAAATCGTATTTCAAGATTATCAGGATCCTTTTGAGCCGCCGATTCTAAAATATCCATTGCAGATGAAATATAACTCAATTTAGTGAAAGGCCAAAAAGCGTGTTTAGCCCTTAATGCCTCAATACCACCATAATAGGCTAAGATGGTTGCCGGATAAACTGAAGTGTCAGCCGAAAATTTAGTGATCATCATGCTATTCAGATCTTCCAAAGCCGCCTCATCTTCAATAGCAGCGTAAAATTTTAAACGCATTTCATCAACTAAATTAGGATCTAACTTTGATGAATTGCCCGGTTTTTCTTCAGCAACAAGTGAAGATAGAATAAGAAGAAGTAAAATAAAAATAATGTTTTTTTGTATCATGTAACCTTTAGAAGTTTAACTTCAATATAGGATTTAAATAATAACATAAATTTCTTAAAATTTGAAATACGTACTCTTCCGCTTAAGAGAGTATCAACATCCACCTTTTCAATTTTTTTGAACAGAAAATAAAAATACAGATAGGCGGAATAAACTCCTAACTTTACCTGAATTGGAAGTTTTTTAATTCCGGTTAGTGCAATATGAAATTCCTTTAAAACTTCGGCTTCCAAAGCTTTTTTGTTTTTTTCGTTTATTAAAAATCCGTGATGAACATTGGGCAAGTAAATTCTGCCTCGCTCATTTAAGTCAGATTTTATATCGCGTAAAAAATTTACTTTTTGGAATGCAGCTCCAAGCATGCGGGCTGAGTGAGATAATTCATCGTAGCTTTTCTGATCTCCATCAACAAAAACTCTCAAACACATTAAACCGACAACTTCTGCGGAACCGTAAATATACTCATCATAATCCTTTCTGTTATAGGAAGATTCGGTAATATCCATTTCCATACTTTTCAAAAAAGCATCAATCAAATCCCAACCTATTTTGTATTCAATAGCGGTTAAAGCAAACGAATTTAAAATCGGGTTTGTAGAAATTCCCATTTCAATCGCTTCCCTGGTATCATCTCTAAGTTTATTCATCAGAGCCACTTTATCGTAACCGTGAAAGGTATCTACAATCTCGTCGGCTATTCTTACAAAACCGTAAATTGAATAAATAGGCGGTCTGTATTCAGGAGCAAATCCTCTTATGCCCCAACTGAATGACGTGCTGTAAGCATTAGTCAACTGCTTGCTCAATTTTACTGATGTCTTATTATATAGATCCAAACTCATTTTCGATCCTTTCTGTTACTAGCTTTGAACTTATTATTACCATCGGCAAACCGGTTCCGGGGGTTGTTGAGGCTCCCACATAATAAAGATTACTGAATTCTTCATCTTTATTCTTCGGCCTGAATGCTCCAACTTGATTTATATCGTGCGCCAAACCTAAACCGGAACCTTTATAAAGATTAAGCATCTTCGACCAATCGTCGGGAGCTAATATCTTTTTAGTTATAATGTTTTTTTCGATATTAAAGTTCACTCTTTTCGACAAATCGGAAATAATATTATTTGCGAGTTCTTCTTTATCCGACCAATCTTTCTTGTATCTTAAATCCGGGACCGGACAGAGAATGTAAATATTTTCGCAGCCTTCAGGCGCACAGGTGCTATCGGACTTTGACAGTACATTAACATAAAAGTAAGGCTTTTGCGGGTTAATGGAAGAGGTGAAAATAGTATCGGCATAACCGCGGAAGTTACTCCCCAAAAAATAATTGTGATGATTTAGTCGATCAACCTTTCCTTTTACACCAAGATAAATTGTGAATGGCGCTAAAGTCCAATGCATCTTGTCTAATTTTTCTTCATTAAATTTATTTCTCTTAAGTACTTTGCCTCTGAATGCCGCAGCATCTGAGTTTGAAATAAATAATTCTGCTGTCCAAGTTTTTCCGTTTTGATCAACCAACTCAGTTAGTCTGCCGTTAGAATTATTTACTCCAACAATTTCAGTATTGTAAACAATTTCAACATTCCACTCTTTCAAAATTTTAAGAATTTCTTCAACCAGTCTATACATGCCCCCTTTTACTTTCCAATAGCCGTTGTGACGCATTTCTGTATAATTCAACAGCGAGTAAATTGCAGGGGTTTTAAAAGGAGTTGCCCCCAAAAAGAATGCTACCAGAGAAAAGATGATTCTCACTTCTTCGGATTTGAAATTCTTTTCTACTTCACCCCAAATTGTTTTAAATAGATAAGGAAGATGTTTTAGCGGAACACTACTCAATTTTAGAATATACTCAAGTTTATTTTCGAAGTTTGCTCTCACAACTTTATCTTCGGTATCATGAAAAAATTGACCCGCTCTTGTAAGATATCTATCGGCTTTCGCAGCTAAATCAGGTTCAACATCTGCAAACTCTTTTTCTAATTTTTTAAGATCTTTCCATATTAATCTTGGTTTATCTTTCCCTTCAAAAAACACTTGATAAAGCGGATCCAATTCTTCAAGTTCAACAGGGGTTTTAAGTCCGATACTCTCAAATAATTCATCCAGCTCGTAAGTCATACTCATAAAAGAAGGACCCATATCAAAACGGAAGCCGTCCATTTCTAAAATATTCAATCTGCCGCCAGCGGTAGAATGTTTTTCAAGAATGGTTACTTTGTACCCTTTTTTTGAAAGTCTCAATGCGGTTGATAAGCCGCCTAATCCTGACCCTATTATAATTGCGTTTTTCATTCTTCTCAATAGTTTAAATTAAAACATTTCATTGTCATTGATTAGTTCCTTTAACTTATAAGTTATTGACAATTTTATATTAATATATTTAAAGTTAAAATATTTTAGGACAATAGATATAGAGTATTTTTTTCTTTGAGGATAAGATTTTAAGAATTACTGCTGCTCAATATTTTATAATGGCAGAAATGGGAAAAGGCTTTACGATTAGAAGAAGCCATCAAATAAAGGTTGTATTAGTATTATCTACGTTTTAAACACGGGAATAGAAACCAAAAACTGCACTTATCAAAACCGGAATATTTGCAAGATTCCGGCGTAACTGCTTTCTATTCTTTTTATACACCACTTAAAATGTTGATTATCCGACTACTTTAAATCAACACTTATAATAACTATTTTAATTTTAATACGAACCAGCTGACACCATCAAAAGTCAATGAAAGAAATTCTCTTTCGATTGGGAATGTCTCACCGGTTATGACATCTTCGGCTATTTCATATTCATAGAATGGCGGCAGTCTTAAACTGACTCTTTTAGTTTCTTTACTTTTATTTAAAATCACAACTAGCCTTTCATTCGGATCCGAACGAAGATAGGAATAAATATCATCATCAGCGGCAAGTGTGAAAAAGTCACCATATTTTAGCGCAGAATTAGTTTTCCGTATTTTAACAATATTTGAAACAGTGCTGAGGACCTCTGTTTCATCCCCAGAAATTTCTTTACCGAATCGCATCATTCTCCTATTATCAGGATCATTTGCGCCGGTCATCCCAAATTCACTGCCGTAATAAATAACAGGAACTCCGGGAATTGTCATCATATAAGCATAATACAATTCGAGTATTTTGTAATTTTCAGGATCATCAACTTTCGGCGGATTATTCCAGCCGATCTCGCCGTTCATACTTTCATTAATTGAAATATCTCCGTCGGCATATGCCATAAAACGAACTTTATCATGACTGTCCATCACATTGCCCATTAAATGATTTATCCCGTATACATTGAATGTCTGCATCATTTCGGTATTTAGATTTTTAAATGATCCGTTCGGTTCTAGAAAAACCCGAAGCGCAGTATCAAATAAATTAAAATTAAATTGTGACGATAACTGTCCGTTATTTACATACGAACTTATTAAACCGTAGCCGCCGAAAGTTTCACCAATTTGATAAATGACTTTATTTTGTGGAATTCCAATTTCCTTTTTGAGTTTAGCGGTAAGAGCTCTCCAAAATTCATTCGGCACATGTTTAACTGCATCATGCCGGAATCCGTCAGCACCGGTTTCTTTTAACCACCAGATTGCATTATTTGTGAGGTACTCTATTGCAAGAGTATCCCCTAGAAAATCAAAAGAAGGAAGATACGGTTCGAACCAGGTAGTCAATCTAAATTCATCCCAAAAACGTAAATTCTTTCTGCCATCGGGAAGATCAAGTTTTCCGAACCATTCACGGTGTTCTTTAAAAATAGGATTCTGCTCATGAACATGATTCGAAATAAAATCTAGTAAAACTTTAATCCCTTTTTCATGAGCTTTATTTATTAATTCCTTTACATTTTCGAGTGTGCCGAATTTCTCTTCCACTTTTGTGTGGCTTATCGGCCAGTAACCGTGGTAGCCTGTGTACCAGCGATGCGGTGCCGGATACTCACGGTAAGCTTCGTTGGGGTTATCATAAACGGGAGATATCCAGAATACATTTACTCCCAAATCAGTGAAATAGCCGTCTTCAATTTTATCGATGATACCTTGAAGATCGCCCCCCATATAATTGGCTTGATCAAAAAGTGAATCATGCACTATCGGTTTATTTAAAGATTTATCGCCGTCGTTAAAACGGTCAATCATCATCGAATAAATTATTCCGTCGTACCAGGCAACTTCATTCGATACTGAGGCTGGTTTTCCATCTTTAATGAAGATAGTATTAAAGCTGGTGGGATTTCCATTCTTGCTGACAGCAAATCTTAATTGATGCACTCCATTTAAATTACTCTTATTTATTTTGAAGGAAATGTAATTCCTGTTTACAGAAAAATTTTCGATCGAAAAATTATTATTTAATGCGACAACCTCATTAGCGGAAATCTCTTCATCAAAATAGGGTGATTCATAAAAATAGGCGGCTTCAATCTCATCAGCTTTGTCTGTGAATTTATCTAAATGCAAAAATGTAGTTTCCGAATGTCTGGGCTCAATAATTAAAACAGAATTAAAATTGCCCATTCCGTTTGATACTGATTCGGGATTTTCAGTGTCTAATATTTCATTACCATCGGCAAAAAATTTGTATTCATATCTTCCCGGTTCAATTGGTGTTTCAATCTCATAAACTCCGTCATTGTTTTCATCCGTCATCGGTAAAGATTTTCTGTTCCATCCGTTAAAACTTCCGAATAGACTCACAAATTTATAATCTTCTTCAGGCTTAAATGTGAATTTGACTTTTTCCACAATTCTCACTCTCAAAGGAATTTGATAAGTTTCGCCTTCCAATTGAAATGAAACCAGAGTGATACCTTCAAAATTTTCATCCGGGTTTAAAACTAATTGTTTTGAGAGTTTTGAATATTCAATTTTAACCGATTCATTTGTGTTAAACTTCAGATCATAATTTTCCGAATAGAAAAGATCATCAACTCTTAAAGTATCGGGTACACCGGCGGTTAGATTAACGGGATGAATTATATCCTTAATTCCCGCAGTCGATTGCGAATTGCATGAACAAAATGAAAGCAGAATCAGTAAAGAGATATACCCCAGAAGTTTTTTTGTAGTGAACATTAATAACTCCAAAAGAAATTTATTGTAGCTGAAAAGATAATAAAAATCGGAAGAGATTTTTACTGAAGAGGCTATTAATTATTCTGCTCTATTTCGATTTAATATACTCTTCAAGTTCATCGAGAGATTTGAGCAACTTAATATTATTATATTTATCTAAGGATTCAATAATGTTTTCATTCAATGCCTGACCGCCCAAAATAATTTCCTGTTCGGGGAATAATCTTTTAATATCATCAACCAGTTTAATTAAACGGACAAAGTTGATATAAAAATTATTTGAAATACCCACAACATCGGGCTGCTTTTCGCGAATCGTTTCTATTACATCATTCCGCGGAGTATTAGAACCTAAGAAATAAGAATGCCAGCCGTGAAGTTCGAAGAAGTCTGAAACAATCCTTGGTCCAATTTCATGAAACTCCTTATCAACACATGCTATTATTGCAGTTTTACCAATCTTTTCCTGTTCTAGAATTTTTGGATATACCAAGCTTAATAGACTCTCGGTTATTTGTGATGCAAGATGCTCGGTAGCAACGGTAGTTCTATTATTCTCCCAAAGATGCCCGATTCTGTACATCGTTTTTTGAAAAATTTCATCGTAAATTTCTTTAACCGGAACATCATCTTGAATCAACTGACTTACTATTTTAGTGCAGTCTGCCTTATTACCTTCCATCAAGGAATTTAAATAATTGAAGTAAACTGATTGTGGAATCATAAAAATCTCTCTTAAATTATATACAACAATTTAAAACAATAAACTGCGCTTAATAATTCCCTTACTTATGATTTATTCGAATTAATAGAAAGTACAAGTTTAAAACTTGTGTAAGATACAAACGGCGCTGCAAAATCATCAATAGTATAATGAACATGTTGAATTATAACCGCTAGTGCTACCAAGATTGTCGCCGACAGAAATACACGTTTGATAATTTTATTATTGGCAGTTAAAAAAAGTATGAATAAAGTTGCGGTGTGACCCGAAAAAAACAGATCGTTTTTCAGAGTAATTCCTCCCCCGAAAAATTCTACAAATGGATCAACCAGCGGTATTAGCTTTTCCGGTGCATCTAACGGCAGCAAAAACATTGCGGTTATTCTAAAAACCACCATCAAAGTGTATGTTTGTATTGCTGTTAAAAAGTAATCGGGGTGTTCAATTAAATAAAATACTGCAACTATAAGAGAGCCATAAATCAATAAGAATGTAAGCCAAGTTAAATCAAGCGGATTGAAAAGATTAAGAACAGGATCGTTGAGCTTTAAGCCGTTCCGTTGTTCAACAAATTGCAGAAAGTTTGTGAGCGCAAAGAGTACCGCAGCCAAAGCAATTAAACTGAAAACAAAATTTCTGCTGAATTTCTTTTCTACAAATGCCCCTTTCCATGCAGCTTTAATTTTATCAATAAAATTTAATTGATCACTCATTTTAATTTTTAAGATTTTTATTTCTCAAAATAGTGATGAGTGATCATAAAGACAATTTTAATATTTTTAAACGATCATCATTTATTCAGAATTGTTGCGTGTATATTGAATTTGCCAAAGTGTTTCCCATGTTTCCCCCTCATCGGCAGATTTTTCCCAGTTCCACATAAGTGAATTTTCTTCGATATCGAAAAAGACCATTCGCTGTAAAATTTTCACTTGCCCACCGTTTACAAATTCTCTTTGCAGAATCATTTTGTCATCCTGCCGTCCGCCTTTAAAATCTAAATATCCTCCTTTGTTATCAACCCAAGTTTGCTGCCACTCCTTCTTCTTTTTGTTAAAAACACTTAAGCTGATACCTTTGAAGGGACTATCATCCGAAGTTTTAAAATTTTCCTGAACCACTGCCCCGTCCAATATTTTTGTAATAAAATTCTGACCGTATCCTTTTTCTCCCTCTTTGGCTGTCCATTCTAAATTCCAATTACCCAGCCAAAAATCGAAATCACTATTTTCTACCGCAGCATTGTTTTGATTCGTGCCGGTTTGTGCTATTGAAATTGATAAACTTAGAGTGATAATCATTATAAATACTCGCATAGTTTTTCTCTTTTAAATTAAAGAAAGATGCCCTCCGCAAAGGGAGAGCACTTTGAAGTTATTTAAGCAGAGTCATCTTGCTGGTTTTAACGAAGTTTCCGGCTTGAATTCTGTAGAAATAAATTCCGCTTGAAAGTTTTGAAGTGTCAAAAATTTTAGAGTAGTTGCCGGCATTTAATTCCCTTTCGACCAGAACTGCAACTTCCTTGCCTGTTACATCATATACTTTTAGTGAAACAAATGATGCTTCGGGAACCGAAAACTCAATTGAAGTTGAAGGGTTAAACGGATTGGGATAATTTTGTGCAAGATTGAATTCGGTCGGGATTCCCCCCTTTTCCTCAACCGAAGATACATTATCTTCAACATGAACGTACCAAGTGCGGGTAGTTGTATTTTGAATATTTGATATTTCAACCTTTACCGTGTCTGTCCGAGGTGCCGGAAACAATATGGATGATTTATAATTGTAGGTTGTGTCTCCGATACCCGGTACACCGTTTCGGTACCACTTATAAGAAAGTTCATACCCGGTAGTGTCAGCAGCATTAACTTTGAATTTAATTTGACCATTTTTTGCAATTGTAGTATCTGTCGATACCGGAAATGATGAGATCAAGTTTGGAATTCCGGGTAAACTTTTTACAACGACGTAATTTTGGCGAAGAATAGTTTCCGATTGCGCACCCGCCCTTACTGTTAGAGATACCGAATAACTCCCCTGTGTATTGTAACTCCAAACGGGATTTTGATCCGTTGCGTCAATGGTTCCGTCACTGTTAAAATCCCATTCCCATTGAGTAATAACGGCATTAGCTCCGTTTAATGATAGATCGCTGAAACTGATTGGCTCCGATTTGAACGCGTTTACATTATCAACTGTGAAATTTGCTCTAAGAAAATCAACGGGAATTTCTTCAGCGATTTCATAAATCTGATTTGTTTGAACATTTGTCTGAACCGACAATTGACCCGATGGCCATTGCACAATCATTGAATCAATAATAGAAGCATCTTTTAATCCAAAGTGTGCACGAAGAGCGTTATGACTTCCGAAACTATTTTGAGCATTAACTTCTCTGATCTGCCAGACCGGCTGACCATCAATTACAGCCTTCACTCGAATTTTTGCACCCAATGCTGATCTATTGGAAACGGTTCCCTCCAATTTGAACTGCACCCAATTATTGGAACTTGTTGAGGTGTTTTGGAATAATCCCTGAACCGCATTAACACCGGAGATGTAGACATCGAGATCGCCATCGTTATCATAATCCCCGAAAATTGCACCTCTTCCGCCGCCGGCTTGCGCAAAGGCTGCCGCTTGACCGGAGAATGTGCCGTCGCCATTGTTTATAAAATAATGAACTTGAGCTTCACCGGTAATTACAACATCCAGATCGCCGTCGTTATCCAAATCCCCCCAGCTATTTGCTAAATACGCACCTTGAAATGTGAGAGCATTTTGAACATCCACGTATGTGCCGTTATCGTTTCTGTAGAATTTATTTCTAACCCCGGCATAATTTGTAAGATATGCATCGTAATCTCCGTCGTTATCGAAGTCAATCCAATTCCAAACCTGACCGTCCTGATCATCGGTGGCAATCGGGTTAGTTGCAATTTTTTGAAAACCCGCTTCACTATTTTCAGTTAGGGTATTTTTATAAAGATAATCCGGGGCAATAGGTCCCGTTGCCGGACCGCTTGCAATAAAAAGATCAATATCGTTGTCCATATCGTAATCGTACCAGGTTGCAACCGTGTAGGGTGCAAGCAGGGTAGATGTAAAGTCATAGTCCAAAATTTTCGTCAATCGCCCGTCACCATTGTTCAGATATAAATGATTTGATAAGGCCGGGAATCCTAAAAATCCTTGTGGATGGGTAACAAACAAATCAGCGAAGCCATCATTATTGTAGTCGCCCCAAGCTGAAGCCCAGCCTCTATTATCGATCAGAGTGGGACTGACTTCTCCTTCCGTGATCTTTGTGAAATTATCTCCACCGTCATTGCGGTAAAGATATGATGGAGCACTGGCTAAAAACAAATCTGCATCACCGTCATTATCGTAATCAGACCATGAGGGTCCAGCAGCTTGACCTTGCTGACCCGAGCCAATGTTCGCATTCACAAGGCTGAATGCACCGCCGCCTTCATTCTTTAATAAAGCTGCCGGTGCAACAAATAGATCCAGATCGCCATCGTTATTATAATCAATCCAGGTTGCGCCATTATAGTTTTGCGAACCCTGAACATTTGAGACCGGATTACCCGGATCAGTAATTTTAACAAATGTCTGAGCATTTAATTTGGTCATCAGTAAAGCCGCCAGAGCAATGCTTAAAACTAGCAGAAGCTTTCTGTGAATTTTTGTGTAATCGCTAGAGTATATCATTTTGATCCCCAATTTGTTATAAAATCTATGACAATAATAATAAAGGGATGCAAGGTGTGATATAACCCAAATAGGGCATTTTTAAATAAGGGAGTTAAACGAATTTGTCTTTAAAAGCTTTAG
>JAENZU010000064.1 GCA_016841125.1 Melioribacter sp.
AGCCTTTAATGGTCCGTCACCGATGCCTTCATATTTTTCATCAAAGCTGGGTAGATTTTTTAGTTTGGATAAAACATTAATCTGCTCATCTGCATTGGCTAACTTCTCGCCGAATGCTTTCATGCTTTTATGTCTGGATTTCACAGCAATTACCTTTCATCACATAGTTAATTTAGAATTTACATTTTTCATTTGAACGCCGTGAACGAGAGATGCACCGCCGCGTATAGCACTTGCTACATGAATCGCCTCGGTCATCTGCTCAAGATCAGCGCCTTTTGATAAAGACTCCTGCGTATATGCATCAATACAATAAGGGCATTGAACAGCATGCGCAACCGCCAGCGCTATCAAAGCTTTTTCCCTTTCACTTAATGCACCTTCAGCAAATACTGCCCCGTACCATTCACTAAATTTATTCCATAATTCGGGAGCGCCTTCACTCATTTCAGCAAACTTATTTAAATCTTTTGGTTTGTAGTAGGTTTCCATTTTTTCCCTTTTCTGATTTTCGATTATAATTTCGGTTACATCGTTTGATTGATTTTGACATTGAGTCTTAATTTATCATAATCCGGGTAAATTTTCAAAGGTCAATATTTTTCTCCCGTAAACAAAAGACTAATATTTCTGCAATTGATCGGACTCGATTATGTTCTCTCCCGGCAAATCATTTTTTGAAAATTCAACCGCTGCAGATGCAACCTTTTCAGCATTAACTGCTTTATATTTTGATGGGATCAGAAAATCAAACGTCTTCATTAAAATTTTACCGAGCTTCTCACCTGACCTTTCCTCACCTCTCTTTCCGAGCAACATCGAAGGTCTGAGTATGGTGAGCGTCTTAAATTTTAATTCATGTAATGCAATTTCTACTTCCCCTTTAACGCGGTTATAGAATATTCTGGAATTAGCATCGGCACCCATTGAGGTAACGACAATAAAATGACTTGTTCCATTTTCTTTTGCAATCTCCGCAACGGAAACCGGATATTGATGATCGACCTTGTAAAAGTTTAGTCTGGAACCTGCTTTTTTAATTGTTGTTCCGAGTGCACATATCACCACGTAAGTATCTATCAAATTTTTATGCTCGTGAATTTTATCAAAATCAATTATGTGCTGATTTACTTTTGGAGTATTCAGTCCCGGAATTTCACGCCTTGTTAATAGTTCCACTCTCTCTATTTCATTATCATTAATTAACAGATCTAAGCATTTGGAGCCGACTAACCCGGTAGCACCAAGTAACAATACCGATTTACTTTTCTTCATATTAAAATTCGTTTAAATCTAATTGCCAATGTTGTATTAATTTATTCAGCTCATTTTCGACCATTGAATTTATCTCGGTATAAAAAGATGAAATCTTTAGCTTATCCATTCCGCCGGAACGCCATTTGTCAAAATTACGTTCGGTAAGTTTAATCACTTCATTTTCAATCGGCATAAGCTTCTGCATAAAACCATCTTCTTCATCATTTAATAATTTTGTGACGTTAATGTAGCGGTAACCGGAACCCCGTTCTATCGGGAAACATTTTTTTTTCAAAGCAAGTGAGAAACTGCATAAGGGTGAATTACCCGAACCGTTATCGACTACTAGTTTTGGCAAGTTGTCTCCGCCGCTTACCCAAACCGGCATTGCCACGGTACAGAGCGGAAAGCCGATAAGTCCCCAAAGTGTTGCATATTCGGGAGATTCATCAGGTCTAACGCCTTTAACCACAATGGTTGAGACTGATGAATTTCTGGGAATGAAATCTGTAAAGCTTACGAAGTTTGATCTCTCACCGGAAAATTCTGAGTAAGTTTCACTTAAGTCTACTCCTGTAAGTGAATGTTTTAGTGAACGACTTACAGACTGCAGCAAAAATCTGTAGTCCAAATTATTTTCAGCAACAGCCTGGTAAAAAAGATCCTCAGCATTTTGATATCTGATATAACCATATCCATCATTTCGCTGACTGCTGAATGAATAGTTGGTGCGTATAATGTAACCGAACGGTGCGACGGCAGGATCGTTAGCATCAATAATTTTAAAATGAAAATTATTAGTTTCGAAATAAGCGGCGCCCACTTTTGCATCGATAACACCAAAGTTTGCTTCAACACCGAGAGGTTTGGGTAATTCTTTCAGTAAAGCTTCAAAGTCATCAACTGTAGCGCACCGCTGAAGCGCAAGTATCATAATAACACCTTCCTGATCAACAAGCCTTGTAGTATCTTCGAGGTCTTTAAAATTGTATGATGCGGAATTCATTATCGCGAATCCGGCACTATTGACTCCGCCCCAAACTTCTTTACCTTCGCTGTCAACAGAATTTACCAAGCCGATGTAATCAAAATCTCCGTCCGTAAAATAGACAAGCCGGTTATCTTCAAAATTTGAATCACGGTGCTTAAGCAGCAATGGTCGTCCGTCAACAGTAAATTTGCCCGAGACAATTGCGGTTGTGCAGCTATAATATTCTAAATTAAACAATAAATTAATAACTAAAAAAATAATGATAGATTTCATGTTAAGCTTTATCATCGGGAATATCTCCTTCATTTAGAGAGTTTGATGTAAACATTGCCGAGAGTTCCTGCACTTTGTCGTGCTTAACTATAATGAACAATGTATCCCCCTTTTCAATTTTTTCATCTCCGCCGGGGTTCGAAATTAATTTATCATTTCTTTTTATTGCAAGAATGGTAGCCTGACACTTTTTTCGGAAGTCGGCTTCTATAAAAGTATTGCCGATCAGCGGACATTTTTCATCAACAAAAAATGTGACCAATTCTAACTCGGGAAAGTGAAGTTTGAGTCCGGGGAAAGGAGTTCTCTCCTTTGGTAAATGGCGGAACATACCGTAATCGCCGGAACGGATTTCATCAACAAACTTTTCAATCTCATTGCGAGGTACAAGATATTTTGACAGCACACGAGTGAAAATTTCAACAGAAGTTTCAAATTCTTCGGGGATAACTTCATCAACTCCAAGCGCCAGCAGATTGTTCATTTCGGTTATATACCTTGTACGCACAATCAAATAAATATCCCGGTTAATATTTTTAATGTTGTAAACAATTTGCTGAGTAGCGGCGGGATCATTTATAGCAATAACGGCAATACGCGCTTTTTCAATCTGTGCTATATGTAAAATTTCTTCGTTTACCGCATCGCCGTAATAAATCGGCAGCCCGGTCATTCTTTCTTTTTTCACTGTTTCGGGATTCATCTCCAAAATGATAAAGGGTATTTTTGCGGTCTGTGCGGCAAGTGCTAAATTTCTGCCGTTTATTCCGAATCCTATTATTATTAAGTGATCATTGAGTTTTAATTTTTCGTCTGCCGTTGTTTCTTCCTGCTTCTTTGCAAATCTCTTGAATAATTTTAGTCCCGCCGCTTTAGCAGCAATTCCTGGAGATACTGAAATTAGAACGGGAGTTAATGCCATGGTAAATATTGATATAGCAAGAAAGAGTTGATAACTGCTGCCGTTTAGGAAGCCGTAATCCAAACCGAATTTTGCTAATATAAAAGAGAACTCACCGACTTGCCCTAAACCCAGACCGACTATAATTGCTGTACGGATTGAATAGCCGAGAATAAGTGAGGCTGCTCCGGCAATTAAACTTTTAGAGAAGATAACTACTACGGTAACTATTAAAACGATGCCAATGTTTTGCAGAGCATATTCAAAATTTAGCAGCATACCGATTGAAACAAAAAAGAAACTTGTGAAGACATCCCGGAACGGCAAAATATTTCCGAGCGCTTGATGATTGTATTCCGATTCTGATATAATTAATCCGGCAAGGAATGCGCCAAGTGCGAGCGAGAGTCCTATTGCCGAAGTTAGCCAGACAACACCGAAACAAATTGCAAATATCCCGATCAAAAATATTTCGCGGCTTTTGATCTTTGCAATTTGATACATTAGTTGAGGTATTAAATATTTAGCTCCGAGTATTACAAAAGCAATAACTCCGATACCCTTCAAACCCAACAGCAGCAGAGCCTCTAATAGGTTACCTCCTTTTCCCGCCAAGATAGGAGTAAGCAGCATCATCGGAACAATAACTATATCCTGAAAAATAAGTATCGCCAGCATTATTCTTCCGTGCGGCGTGCCAATCTCTCCTCTGTCATTATATACTTTCAATACAATTGCGGTACTGCTTAGAGCTACTAGAAAGCCTATGAATATTAGCTCATTCGAATTTTCAGAAAACCCGACAGCAGCAAATGCTATTACAGTAATTGTAATAATAACTTGAAATGTACCGCCGATTAAGACGGGCTTCTTTAACTTTAATATTTCTTTAAATGAAAACTCTATGCCGATGGTAAATAAGAGAAGAAGAATCCCGACTTCGGCAAGCAGCTCAACTTCGTGCACGGAATAGACTAGTCCTAAACCATACGGGCCTGTTAGAATACCGGTAAATAAAAAACCGATTATGGACGGTATCTTCAGTTTGTTGAAGAGGAAGATTACAACAATTGATAGTCCGAAAATTATTACGATATCGTTGAGTATTTTTAATTCCATATATACTTTCTACGAGATAAGTTTATAGCCTATTCCATGAACGGTTAAAATTATTTTAGGATGATTTGGATCTTGTTCAATTTTTTGGCGCAGCTTTAGAATAAAATTATCAATAGTTCTTGAAGTAGTAAAAACGTCTTCCCCCCAAATACCGTTCAGAAGCTGATCCCTGCTGACAGTGTTATTTTTATGTTCGTACAAATATTTAAGTATCTCAAATTCTTTGTAAGAAAGTGAAACAGCCTCACCTTCGGTTTCGGCATTGTATGTTTCGAAATTCAAATTCAATTTACCGATGGAAGTTGCAGTTGTATCAGAGGTAGAATCCCCGGATCGCTCACTCCTTCTCATAATTGCTTTAATGCGTGCCAGCAGTTCGCGGAGACTAAAAGGTTTAGTGATATAGTCGTCCGCCCCCAGCTCAAGCCCCAGCACTTTATCTATTTCTTCTCCTTTAGCGGTAAGTAATATTATGGGTGTTTTAACTCCCTTACTGCGTGCGGTTTTGCAGACGTCAAAACCTGACATACCGGGAAGCATAACATCCAGAATTACTAAATCGAAATTTCCTTCTAGTATTTTCTGCAGACCAAGTTTGCCGTTATCGGCATAATCAACTTCATATCCTTCAAACTCAAGGTTATCAACCAATCCCATTCTCATACTGGGTTCGTCTTCAACTACTAATATTTTTGCCATTTCATAACACCTTTTTAACTTTTAGTGATAGGGAAAAGCAATCGAACGCTTGTACCTTCGCCTAATTTACTTTGCAACTCTATTTTACCTTTATGTGCATCTACAATATGCTTAACTAGAGAGAGTCCTAATCCGGTTCCCTTTGTTTCGTGAACCAATCCCGATTGAACCCGGAAAAATTTATCGAATATTTTTTTTTGATTTTCCTCCGAAATCCCGATCCCGAAATCTCTGACTTCAAAATAAACATTTTGATCACTCGTGCCGGTTTTTATTTCGATCATTTTTTTATCGCCGCTGTATTTAACGGCATTATCCAGAACATTTATAAATGCTTCGGCAACAGCTTCTCCGTCAAGTTTTACCGTGGGCAGTGTATTATCTTTATTCACCGAATATTCAAACCCCTTACTATGCAAGTGAAAATCATAAGTCCCCGTTACTTTGTCAACAACATCATTAAGATTAACCGGGTTAAAATTGAATACTCTTTTACCTGCTTCCATTCTCGAGAAATTTAAAATTGAATTTACAATTCGGCTTAGTCTGTTTGCTTCCTGACTGATGATTGTATAATACTCTTTTTTCTTTTCTTCAGATTTAGCTCTTCCCAACTCCAAAGTTTCGGCAAACATCGTAATCAGCGCCAATGGCGTGCGTAATTCATGAGATACATTCGAAACAAAATCACTTTTGATCTGGGCTAATTCGACTTCTTTTTTTATTGTTCTGAACACTACAATAACTCCGATAATTAGTACAATCCCAACCAGCGACAACATTAGAATATTCTCACCTTGCCTCTCGTTTACAAGGCTGTCGATAGTTCTTCCCTTCAGTAAAATTCCCAGAGAAAAATTGGGGATAAGCCAAAGTGATTTTTTTTGCTGAACTTGAAGACCCCCCATTTCCTCGGTGGAATAAACTGCCTGCCCGGTAATATCGTTTACCACATTAATGATGAATTTTTCTTGAGCAGATGATTGCAGTTTAGGACGAAGATATTCATCAACAAAAACAATGGGTCGAATTACCATTCCTACAATTAAATAATTTTCTTTTGAAAGTTGTGCAAGAAAGACTAGGGTTTTACTTCCTGGGGTATCTGCTTCGTCAACAGGTTCAATTTTTCTATAACCGCCTCTTTTATAAGTGCGGAGCTTGTTTATATTTTCCTTATTGGCGTCAATAATTTTTACCGCATTTATTCGAACAGAATCGGAGCCTTTAATTCCGTAAAAATTAATTTCGGGCTTTTCCGTTTCCTTAACTGAAAAAATATAATTGATAGCTGTGTTGCTGCTTGCAAAGCTATCCAACATTGCTTTAGACTCTGGTATATCATTCCTTTGGATTATCTCTTCAATATCGCCTGCCCAATTGCTAACAATATCTTCAGAAGATTGATTAACGGAAAATAGGATTGATTCAAGTTGATCGCCGTATATTTTTCTTATTACAGCTTCGTCTTCATTTAATGTTGAAAGTTGATAGGTTATAAAAATGATTACGGGAAGCAGGATAATCAGAAATAAAATTAAACCTATTTTTCTCACAGTTCGATTCATTGAATACAGTTTCTTTAGTTATGCGGAAAATATTAAAAATTAATCTGAAATTCTGTCCGGGTCAATAAACCCGGCAGACTGCACAGGGAATGAACTTTTAAATTTTTAGAATACTTAGTAAAGAATAAAGCAGCACATTGGAATAGCAGCAATAATGTGCTTAAAAAAATCATGTATACTTTTTAACTATCTCTTCAAAATTATTCAAAGCTTCATCAATTTTACCGGTATTTTTACCGCCGGCAGTTGCCATGTGCGGCTTACCGCCGCCGCCTCCGTCCACTATCTTTGCGGTATCTCCAACTATTTTGCCAGCCATTATTTTTTTATCTTTTATCAAATCATCAGTTACAACACAGACCATCTGCACTTTATCTTCCACTTGCGCGATTAATAGCCCGACGCCGCTCTTAATTTTATTTCTTAATTCATCACCCATCGATTTGAGTTCATCCATATTTGCAGCATCAATTTTTCCTTTGAATACAGAAACGCCGTTTACATCAACCGGAGCAGCAATAATAGAATCAATACCGCCAAGCTTGCTCTTCAATTGGAGTTCTGCAATGTCCTTTTCGAGCTTTCTTTTCTCTTCATTTAACTCATGCAATTTTAAGTCGGCTTTCTTAAGTTTTTCTTCCTGACTGCGGATATATTTTTCAACCCCGTGCCCGGTAACAGCTTCGATACGTCTTACCCCGCTTGCAATTGAGGATTCGCTTACAATTTTAAATAATCCAATCTGCGAAGAATTTTTAACGTGAGTTCCGCCGCAAAATTCCATTGTGTAGTCGCCAAATTGAACAACATTAACTTTGTCGCCGTATTTATCTCCAAAGAACATCAATGCGCCCATCTTTTGAGCCTGATCAAAAGGTGTATCACGATGATGTGTCATCGGCAGATTTTCCAAAATCTTTTCATTAACAATTGACTCAATTGCTTCTATTTCACCTTCGGTCAGTTTTTCATAATGTGAAAAATCAAATCTTAATCTATCCGGTCCGACATAGGAACCCGACTGCTGAACATGCTGACCTAAAACTGTTCTTAGGGCTGCATGAAGAAAATGAGTAGCCGAATGATTGCGCATAATATCCCATCTTCTATTTTGATCAACAACAGCAAGGACATTATCGCCGACTGCTATTTCAACTTTATCCGAATTTTCCAGAATATGAATCACCTGATTATTTATCTTGGCGAGATCAATCACTTTCAGTTCATTCTTGCCGAAGATAAATTTACCTTTGTCATTAACTTGCCCGCCTGATTCAACATAAAATGGGGATCTATCCAAAATTACAAATGAAGTTCCGTTTTCATTTTTCAATCCGACAATTTTGGCATCCGATTCTAATTGCTCGTATCCGACAAAGGCGGTTGGTTCCTTGCTGATAATTTCAAAATCCTCGGTTCCTTTGGATACGATGTGCGCGGAAGACATTTTTTCTTTTGTTGATTTACGCGCCCGTTGTTTCTGCTCATCCATCAAACTATTAAATTTAGCTTCATCTATGCTCAACCCTTTCTCGCGTGCCATAACGCTTGTGAGATCAACCGGAAAACCAAAAGTATCGTAAAGTTTAAAAACATCATCGCCGCTAATCACATTAAGTTTCTTCTTAATTACTTTATCGGCAATCTGCTCAAAAAGTTCAATACCGCGGTCTAAGGTTACATTAAAACTCTCCTCTTCGGCTTCAATTATTTTTTTTATAGTTGCACTCTGATCGACTATTTCCGGAAATACACCACCCATATTTTCGATTAGTACATCAACCAGCTTAAAAAGAAAAGGTTCTTTAAGATTGAGTTTTCTTCCGTAACGCGAAGCTCGTCTCAGTATTCTGCGCAGTACATATCCTCTGCCTTCATTGCCCGGACTGGCGCCATCCGCAATTGCAAACGTTAAAGTTCTAATATGGTCGGCAATTACACGCATTGGTATTCTGTCTTTTTCTATACCATATTTAGTACCGGATAATTTTTCTATTTCATTTATTAGAGACATAAAAATATCGGTATCGTAGTTCGAGCTTTTTTTCTGCAGTACTGCACAGACACGCTCAAAACCCATACCTGTATCAACGTGCTTTGCAGGAAGCTCGTGCAATATTCCTTTATCATCCCGGTTATATTGAATAAAAACCAGGTTCCAGATCTCAATACATTCGGGTGTTCCGGCATTTACTAATGACGGATCATTATAATTATCCCCCAAACTAATATGAATTTCGGAACAAGGTCCGCACGGTCCCGTATCCCCCATTTCCCAAAAGTTATCCTTTTCATCAAACTTCAAAATATGATCCGGATTTATATCGGTTTTATTTTTCCAAAAATCCAGCGCTTCATCATCAGATCTGTAAACCGTAGCCCACAACCTTTCTTTCGGAAGTTTCCAAACTTCGGTAAGCAATTCCCAAGCCCATGTGATAGCTTCTTCTTTATAATAGTCGCCAAAAGACCAGTTGCCCAGCATCTCAAAAAATGTATGGTGGTAGGTATCATGTCCAACTTCTTCAAGGTCATTATGCTTTCCGCTTACCCTTATGCACTTTTGAGTATCAGCCACGCGTGTGTAATTGCGGGAACCGCTTCCCAAGAAAACATCTTTAAACTGGTTCATTCCTGCATTGGTAAAAAGTAACGTTGGGTCGCCATGGGGAACGACCGGTGCACTTGATACAATTTTATGATTTTTACTTCTAAAGAATTCTAAAAACTGCGCTCTAATTTCGCTCGATTTCATTTTGCTGCCTAATTAATAAAAGTATGTTTTAAAAGTTTTAAATATAATGAAAAGGGACATGATAAATAAGAACTGAAGATTATTCAACAACTTTTTGTGTAAAAAAGAGGGCTAAAATGCCCGCTTATTTGATTTTAAACAACTTATAAATTATTATTGATAATTAAAAATTAGGGTATGGCAGAACAAAATAAATATAAAGAATTTTCGGATTTAGACCTTTTCAGGAGAATTCAGAAGAGAGAATCCAGAGCGCTTGAGGAATTGTACAATCGTTACTCCCCAGTTGTATACACATTACTAAAAAAGATCTTGCCCGATGAGCAAACTGCAAATGAACATCTTGTTGCAATATTTTCAATCATCTGGGAAAAAATAGATCATTTTGATTTTGAAGCAGGCAACGTTTATACCTGGATCATCACACTTTCGAGAAATTATTCGGTAGACCATTTGCGCCGCGAAAGAGGCTCAGAAATTGCATCTTTACCTTACAACGACGATTACGAAAATTTTTATATTATTCCTCAATTGGATAATAACATTTCCACACTCGATGTGGATATTGCCAGAAGTTCAAAATCCAAAATAGAGAAAGCCCTTACCTCGCTTACAGATGCACAAAAATTTGTAATTCATTTGGCTTACTACGAAGGTTATACGGTTGATGAAATTTCCAACAGGCTTAATATTCCGGTTGAAACTGTTAGGAATAAAATTATGGCTGCAATGTATAATTTAAAAGATACTTTGATAAGATAAATGGCTGATTCAGAAGTAAGAGAAATAATGAGCGCCTTTGCCGCAGGCTGTATGGATAAAGAAAATTTTATCCAATTTAAAAAATATTTGCAGTCTGACGGAGATTTACCCAAGAAAGAGTTAGGTGAACTTCAAAATATTATTTCGCTTGTTCCCATAATTCTGGAAATTGAAAGACCGGGATTATTTTTGAAAAATGAGCTGGCAAAAAATTTAATTCGACTTCAAAAACAAAAATCGAAAATTACAGCGGAGCAAAATAGAACCACCTCATCCGGATCTAAAGTAACCCAAAGTCCTTTGACTGCCGAGAAAACCCGGGAATCTTTTATAAACAAGGAAGAGGTAAAAACCCAAGGTGAGCCGAAAGAAGTTACACTAAAACCGCCGCCAAGACCGGTCAAAGAAAATTCAGAAAGATTAACAATTGATGAGCCGCCGTTAATAGAAACATACAAAACACCTCTTTATAGTAAAATACTAATTGGAATTGCATTTACTTTGGCATTGGCAGCAATAGCAGTTACCTTTATTTGGAAAAATGATTATGAAAAAGAAATAGCACAGCTCAAAGGCAACATGGCTTCAATAAACGCTGAGCTTCAGGTTTCAGGCAAATTTGTAAGTGACTACAGAATGCTGATCGATTTCTTAAATCAACCGGATGTTGCAATTGCTAATTTGAAAGGAACCGACTTTAATCCGCAGGGTAGCGGCAAAGTTCTATTTGGATTCGGCAACAGACAGGCTTTAGTAGAAATCAAAAATCAAAAGCAGATTCAAATGAATCAGACTTTACAATTGTGGATTACAGGCAGGGAAGGTGTAGTATCTCTCGGTACAATTAATTTGAATCCGGAATATAAATTTTTTGAAATTAGCGGAATATCCGATCTTAACAAAAATTCGATCGATTCAGTTAAAATAACTGTTGAGCCTCGAATCGGTTCGGATAGACCAACAGGGGCAACTTATTTATCGGGAACTTTATAAATTTTCCTTTCTAATCTCTCTTTTCTTTGAAAGCGTCAGTACACCGAGAACAATCAAAAAGAAAGGCCATAAACCGAATATATAATTCGCAATTCCGTTAAGCAGTCTAAATAAAAATCCCTCCTGATAATTGAAAGTAAAAAGTATTCCAATTCCTATAATCAGCAGCGCGGAAACTAAAAATGAAATTTCTTTTGGCGAATCAAAAAACAACATAAGCAGCGCCCCGCCGAAAATAAGCAGGATAGTTGGAAGCAAAAAACTAACGGAATTTAATATTTCAAAATTCAGCAAAATATAATTAGCAACTCCCCAAAAGAAAGATGCCGCACCAACGAATAGTGAACTTTTGCGGTTGTTTCAAAATGAAAATAAAACTG
>JAENZU010000065.1 GCA_016841125.1 Melioribacter sp.
CATTTGAAGGCAACGTTATAGAAAACAATATTTTTTCCGGTATTGTAGGAATTTATGGGCTTTACAACGATGTAGTAAATCAAATTTGGTCACGAAATACATTTAGAAACAATACTTATTGGAAATCGCAATATACATCATATGCTTTTAGAATAAATGGTGTGCCGGATGTGTTTATACATAGTGCCGATCAAACCAAGTTTGTTCAGCTATGGCAGAGCAAAACATCTGAGACTGAAAAAATGGAAGATCCTTTATTCACTAATCCGGTTTGGACTAGCATATACGATTATGGTGACTATAATTTACAAGAGCTATCACCGGTTATTAATACCGCAATATTAAAAGCCGAATATACAAAAGATAATGCAGGCAATCCTGTTCCACAAGGCGGAGGAGCTGACAGAGGAGCTCTCGAGAGAGCAGGTGCTGACTTAACAAGTCCCACACTTGAAAACTTTGAAATATCTGATCCAAACACCTTAATTTTAACTTTCTCCGAAACAATGGATGAAGTCTCCGCCCAAAATATTTCAAATTATTTAATCGACAATGGAGTAATTGTTTACTCGGCTTCACTAGCCTCAAACGGAACAGATGTAACACTTAGTATCTCAGAGCTGAACAATTACACTACATATAATTTAACCATTACAAATGTAAAAGATATCAGCGGTAATGTAATTGATCCAAACAACTCAACACCTTTTTCACTGCCGGTTGTAACAACAACTCAAAACCTTGTTATGAATTGCGCATTTGAGTGCGGAACCTTCAATGCATGGAGTGAAAGCAATACGATTGGGGGGGCAGTTTATTCAACAGCAATAAATTCTTTAACGCCCATAAGCGGATCTTACGATGCTCTTATTAGTGTAAATTCCGCAGGTTCATATAATGCACGTCCAATGATGGTTGCATATCTTTCCGAAAGCACTACTCTTGGAAAAGTTTATACCCTTACGTTTAAGACAAAGGTTAAATCCGGCTCGCCCCAAATTCAGTACATTTATCTTGGCGACCAAGTTATTCCAACCAATATAAGTTTGAGTGGTGAGCAATCATGGACTTATACTTCAAATCCAGTGGCAGTTTCTCGAGATTTTATTTGCTTCTATATAGATGGAACGGTTACCGGTTCTTTCAGCATTGATGACATTAGTTACTCCACTGAAGCTCAGCCGGTTCTCGCAAAAATAAAGGTATTATTGCAAGGACCCTATAATAACGGTCTCATGAATACATATCTTAGGGATGCAGGCTATGTACCTACAGCTCAGCCTTACAATGCCGCTCCCTGGAATTACAGCGGAACTGAAAATGTAAGTTCTGTTCCGGCAAATGTTGTTGACTGGGTTTTAGTTGAACTTAGAAGTACAACCAGCGCTGCAAGCGCGGTAACTAAACAAGCAGGTTTTCTATTAAATGACGGGCGGATTGTAGCTGCTGACGGAACATCAGATATGAAATTCTCATCAATCTCCGAAGGTGATTATTATATCGTAATAAAACACCGAAACCATCTTTCGATAATGAGTGCTGCGGCAGTTCATCTTAATAATTCCTCACAATTATATGATTTCACTCAACCTGATAAAGCCTATGGATTTAATTCGATGGTTAACGTTGGTAATTCAGAATTTGCTATGGTGTCAGGGGATGGCAATGCAACTGGGTCAGTCACAGCATCAGATAATAATCTTTGTTGGAGACCAGAAAATGGGCAGTTGGGTTATCTTTGCTCAGATTTTAACCTGAGTGGCTCGGTTACTGCTAGTGATACAAACTTGCAGTGGAGAATAAATAACGGGAAATTAAGCCAAGTTCCAAACAATTGATTTTTTAATGAAGGTGATAAAATGAAAACTAAACTATTTTTTATATCGATTCTAATATTTGCAGTCTTAACGGTTATCGAAGCTACAACTGTAAACGGTAAATTCAGCGTAGTTGAAAATAACGGGTTAAACTACTCAGTTAAATTGCAGATAAATACCGATAGCGGAACCGATGATATGGGGAGCTCAACAATTGTATTTGAATTTGATAATCAGTCTTTAACTTTTCCTGGTACTCCTGTAAGCGGCTTGGATTATGAATTCCATAATTTTTCGGGCGGTTACTATTCAGCCTCAACGATTACGCGCCCATTGCCTAATCAAATAAGAATCAACATTGAACTGCTTCTAAATAACATGGGAACAACAGTAGCATTATCTCCAAATGATTGGACAGATATAGTGACCCTTCATTTCACAGTCGCTGATCCGCAAGGAACAGCCGGATTAAAATGGCTGCCGGAGAATTTCGAAGTTTTCGACGGAAATAACGTAAATTTATGGGAAGTTGGAGAATTCATTGATAACTTTAATACTCCCACACCAGTGGAACTTACAACCTTTACAGCCTCGGCAATCGATAATTCTGTAGAACTCTACTGGGAATCCGCTACCGAAATAAATAATCTTGGCTATGAAATTGAAAGAACGATAAACAACGATAATAACTGGACAAAAATCGGATTTGTGGACGGCAACGGAACAACCAGTGAAAAAAGATCTTATAATTACATTGATAAAAATCCTGTTGGCGGAACAGTATTCAATTACAGGTTAAAGCAAATTGATAATGACGGCAGTTATACTTATTACGATGCAGTTGAAGTTCACTTTTTGCCAACAGAATATTCTTTACTTCAAAACTTTCCAAACCCTTTTAACCCCACAACAAAAATCCGGTTTTCAGTTGTAGAAACTCAAAATGTAAAATTAAAGATTTTCAACGCTTTAGGTGAAGAAGTAGAAACAGTAATAAATAAAGAATTCAATCCGGGTTATCATGAAATTGATTTCTCCGGAAGCAGCCTTGCAAGCGGAATGTACATCTACCAGTTAGAAGCCGGCAGTTTTACTGATGCAAGGAAAATGATGCTTCTCAAATAACGCTCCCATATTCAAAATACTCTCTTGCTGCGTTAACTACTCAAATAACTTGCCTCATTATTGGGGCAAGTTTTTTTTATTTTTATACCTATATTTTAACAATTAAAAATGGTAATTTTACAATAGGTCACTACGTTATTCTTTGATAATATTGAATAAGTTTAATATCTTTCTTGTCAATTTAATTCTAATATGGTTCTAATATCTTTTTTAGTGTAAAACTTATTTAATTTTATAAATTTTTTAGAAAATTAAATCTATGAATAAATTCTTAAACGCTTGGAAATTTTCACTGTTCATTTTGATGTCTTACATAATCGTAGCAGGGATCTCATTTCCAATTGTAAAAAGCCCTTCGGTTTGGTATGAATTTCCAATGATACCCGGACTTGAAGAGAAAGCGAAAATTATTTTCTTTCACGTGCCCACCGCATGGCTTTCCGTAATAGCATTTTTAATGTCGATGGTTTACGGTATAAAATATTTAAGAAAGCAAAATATCGATGATGATATTAAATCAACGGCAGCTCTTCAGCTCGGAATGGTATTTTGTGTTCTCGCAACGGTTACCGGTTCAATTTGGGCTAAATTTACCTGGGGTGCATTTTGGCATTGGGATCCCAGAGAAACAAGTATATTCATTCTTTTGCTGATTTACGGTTCTCTTTTTGCGCTTAGATCGGCAATTGAAAATGAAGATAAACGAGCCCGCCTTTCGGCAGTTTATTCAATAATTGCATTTTTAACGGTTCCCTTTTTTATATTTATAATGCCGAGAATAATGACTGGACTGCATCCTGGTTCTGCCGATGATACCAGTGCCGGTCCGGTTGTTGATTTTCATATGAATGCAAATATGATGATAGTTTTCTATTTGTCTCTGTTTGCTTTTACTATCTTATATTATTGGATGTGGAAAGTAAGTTACAGATCCATGATAATAAGAGATAAAATTTCAAAACAAATAATCTGAGGTTGATCTTGGAAGGATTTTATTCATTCCTAAATGAAAATTCTATATTCATAGTTTTATTTATTGTTCTTACTGTTTGGATTGGAATATTTGCATTTTTATTTAGTACAGATAAAAGGCTTAAAAAAATTGAAGACGAATTAAAGGAGAAATAAATGAATAACAAATATATATTCGGCGGTTTTATTATTGTGGTTTTCCTAGGTTTGATGGCTTACTTATTTACACAAACAAACATAAGCTACGAAAATAATTTTACCGAAATAATGAAAACCGATAAAACCATTAAGGCAACCGGAGCCTGGGTAAAAACAAAGAACTATCATATTGATAAAGAGAAAAACCTTTTTTCTTTTTATATGATTGATGATGAGGGCAAAGAAATGAAGGTTGTTTACAAAGGCACCATCCCAAATAATTTCGAATCGGCTACGAGTGTTGTGGTTACTGGCAAATATCAAAAAGGCATATTCCATGCCTCTGATATTTTAACCAAATGCCCTTCAAAATATGAAGAGGAATTTCAAGAAACTAAAAACTCGTAATCACTTCAGGAACAGGAGACACTAAATGATTGGAAATATATTGATTACATTGGCATTGCTTGCCAGTGTATTCACAGTTGTAATGTATTATCTCACCAGCAAGGGATATGAGAATACATTAAAACCGGCACGAATTGGATACCACTCGATGGCAATTTTAGTAATTGCCGCAAGTGCTTTTCTGCTTCATGCAATACTTACACATCAATATCAGTTTAAGTATGTATTTAACTACAGCAACGGCGATCTCCCAACCGGACTGCTGATGTCCACTTTTTATGCAGGTCAAGAAGGCAGTTTTATGCTTTGGCTGCTGTTCACCGCAATAGTAGGTTTAGTTCTGCTGGAGTACACATCAAAACGAAAAAATCTTGAACCGCAAGTAATGATGGTGTTTACATTGGCGGCATCGTTTTTACTTTTGATGGTTAGTCCTATTCTTAAAAACCCTTTTACATTTATTTGGACTGAACCTACTTTTGTTGATATCAAAAATCTTAATCAGGCATTTTTATCATTGCCGTTTGTTCGAAATTTTATATTTGAAGATCCCGGCGGTGGTCAAACATTTGTAAAAGTTGGCCCCGAGCTTTATTCCGCACTCACCGCTAATGGAATTGAAATCAGTAATTTTATTGTGAAGGGGAAAGGTCTTAATCCACTTCTGCAAAATTTTTGGATGCAGATTCACCCGCCAATTCTGTTTGTCGGATTTGCAATGTCAACCGTACCTTTTGCATTTGCTTTTTCTGCCTTAATGAAAAATTATTATAACGACTGGGTAAAACAATCACTTCCCTGGATAGTTGCAGCCACCGGAATTTTGGGATTGGCTATTATGCTCGGTGGTTATTGGGCCTACGGTGTTCTCGGATGGGGCGGTTACTGGGCTTGGGACCCGGTTGAAAACTCCAGTTTAGTGCCTTGGATTATTGGGGTTGCCGCAATTCATACCATGTTAGTGCAAAAAAGAACTCAAGAAAAAGAAGGTCTGGGCAGATTTGGCAAAACCAATCTGATACTCAGTATTATGATGTACCTGCTAGTATTATACAGCACATTCTTAACCCGAAGCGGTATACTTGGGGATTCTTCGGTTCACTCATTTGTTGACCCGGGAATGACAGTTTATCTGCTGCTTGTAATTTTTGTAGGTTCATTTGCGCTGCTCGGGTTTGGAGCAATTGCCTATAGATGGAAAGATTTAAATAAGTTTTTCAATTTTGAAGAAAATTTGCTCTCGAGAGAATTAGCACTATTCACCGGGTCAGTTGCACTCATTGCGTCGGCAATAATTATTCTTGTCGGTACATCTGCCCCAATTTTCGGACAGTCAGTTGAACTCCGATTTTACAATGAATTAAATCTGCCGATAGGAATTATTATCGGTTTACTAAATGGATTCAGTTTATTATTGAAATGGAAAGCAACTGACGGTAAATCGATTTTTGAAAACTCAAAATTTTCAATTGCCGCTACTTTGATATCGACCCTGCTTATCGTTTTCCTCGGTGGAGTTTACGAACCTGTAATGATAATATTTACACTTTCATCGGCATTTGCACTATTTGTAAATTTGGAAATTGCATATAAAATTATTAGGGGACGTAAATTATTCTTAGGCTCTTATATAGCACATGTTGGTATTGCATTGTTTATGCTTGGAGTTATTGCCACAGGCGGATTTACACAAGAGCAGCAAGTAGATCTTGCAAAAGGTGAAAGCACCGAAGTATTCGGTTATCAACTTACGTTTACCGGATACGAACCGATTGAAAACGGAAAGAAATATAAATTTAATGTTGATATAAATGACGGCGGCAGTTCTTATAATGTTGCTCCAGTAATGTTTGTTTCTGATTTCAATAACAGCTTAATGCGCGAACCGGATATTCTTACCAAACTTACAAAGGATATTTATGTTTCCCCCGTAAGTTACTCTGAAGGTTCAAATGAGCATAATCATGGGGCTCAAGTAACCTTAATAATGGGTGATACCTATGATTACAAGGATGCCAAAATTACTTTTAAAGAATTTAACTTCCCTCAAGATGCAATGAATTCGATGATGGGCGGAGGTGAGTTTTCAATCGGCACAATTTTGAGTGTAGAATATCAGGGAGAATCTTACCTTATAGAACCCAAAATGGTAAGTATTAATGGTCAAAAAAATTACGTGCCGGCAGAGGTCAAAGAAGCCAATCTTCATGTTGAATTATTAAATTTAGATGCTTCGGGTAAAGTTATTGTAGTTTTTTCAGAGCTTGAAGGAAACAACATGGTTACCGCACCCACCAAAGAGATTTTATCAATTGAAGCAAGTATTAAACCTTTTATAAATCTTGTTTGGTTAGGAGTGCTTGTTATGTTTATAGGTTTTCTAATGTCGGCTTTAAGAAGAACTAAAGAGTCACGAGAATAAAATAATTACTAAAGAAGCCCCGTGTTCGCGGGGCTTTTTTTTTATGGATTTAAACCTGTATGGCATTCGGTACACTTCATCTCTTTCCATGCTTCCCCAATATCCACCGGGTGTTTAAACTCAAGCACCTCATCGAATGATGCAACCTGCAGGCTATCGGGACTGCCTTGCGCACTTATTGAATGGCATTGATTACAATCCCTTGGTATTACTTCGCCTTTATCGGAAATATGATTATCATCGTGACATCTAAAACATCCATCGAACTCAACGTGACCAATTTGATTTGGGTAAACACTCCATTTTACTTTCATCTCAGGAAATATATTTATACTGAACGCAGATTGAATTCCTTCAACTGCCTGGGAAATAGAACCGGGATCTGACTCCGCTATATCAGGATAATTCTCATTATAATAAGCTGTTACCGTACTATCGATAAATGCAAACGCAGAGTCGGTTGTGCCGAAGTCTTCTGCCAAAATTTCCATTGCAAGCATTTTTATTTCAGGCAGATCCTTCGGAATATCGCCGGCTGTTATCGCATTATCAATAAAGAATGCCGGGGGTTTATAATTATGTGAGGGTCGGTTGTGGCAATCCATACAATCCATTTTTCTAATTTCATATTTGCTCAATTCCGCTGGATCTAACGGATCGTCAGCATCCTGGAAGATAGATTCTTCACCTGTTTCTAAATTTTTATAACGAATCCAGGGTATTACCATTCGGTCATCATCGGTAGAAATATACTCAACTTCAACTTTCGGGTTAATGTGCCAATGAATTCCTTCCTGCAAACCTAATGCAGAGATCGGTGCTCCAATTTTCATAGTTAAGCCGATATCCCATTCAGTGTTATTCTCATCCGATAAATAGTGCCGCTGGTATTTTAACTTTCTTGCATAGAATTTTTCCGGCCAGTGGCACCTTTCGCAAGTTTCGCGGGCGGGTCGTAAATTTTGAATAGGAGTTGGAATTTGGCGGGGATAATTATCTACAGTGACTGCATAAACCTGATAGAGTCCGGACATCTTAGATTTCACAAACCAATCCGCGCCTTCTCCCACGTGGCATTCTACACATGCAACCCTTGCATGCGGCGAATTCTGATAAGCAACAAATTCGGGCTTCATTACCGCGTGGCAAAGTTCTCCGCAGAATTCAGTAGATTCAGTGTAATGAAACATTTCGTAACTACCTACCGCAGATGCCAGTAAAAATATTGAAGTACCTACGGCAAATATTATCGCAGCATTTCTGTGAGTTTGAATATTCAAATCTATTGTTGGCCATTTGGTAACTTTTTCACCCGCCACCATCTTCTTATTTTTAATGTACATACCAATTGGGATTAATATTAATCCGAAAATCAGTATTGCGGGAAGAATCATATATACTACTAATCCAAGGTAGGAACCGCCCTGCCCTAAAAATGTTGAAACAACAAACAAAAATACAATCATAAAAAACGCGATGACTGCGATAGTTGCCCCTATAAGTGAAACCCAGTTTTGGGTTGATGGTGGTAACTTTAATTTCATGCTCACCTCAATTGAGAAAGTTCAATTCAATAATATTAAATTTACATATTGCCTTAATAAAACACAAAGAACTCTTTTATTTTTACCATTTACTTTATTATCAAATTCAAATGAATTATTTTGAATCACAGGAATTCCTACTTAAAATTAAATTCTTTTGATGGTAACCTTAACCAGGCTAAAATATTTCTGTCCTTCTTTAAGTTCTCTTTTTACCGGAATGCAAAAAATAAATTCTATAAAAATAAACGCAATCTTTCAAAAAATTACTAAGGTGATTTATGCCCGGTAGAACTATACCTCAATTATTCGAGGAAAGTGTTAAAAGATATTCCAATAATGTTTTGATGCGGCAGAAAGAAAAAGATAATTATTCAGTAACAACATATTCACAGATGCGCGAACTGGTGTATAAGTTTTCCGGCGGACTAATCCAACTTGGCTTGAGAAAAGGTGATAGAGTTGCGTTAATTTCGGAAGGTAGAAATGATTGGGTTATGAGCGAACTTGCAATACTTTACTCGGGTGCAGTAAACGTTCCGATATCTGTAAAAATTGATGAGCTAAATGATTTGAAGTTCAGACTCACACATTCAGGATGTAAATTGGTAATTGTGTCCGGCCGTCAATTCGAAAAGATAAAAAAGATAAAACATGACCTTCCCGAACTTGAAAAAATAATTGTTTTGGATAAAATAGATAATCTCGCAAATGATGAAATTACAAAAGAGGATGTTTTCACTTTGGGGAAAAAGTATTTCGAACAAAGCGGAGAAAAATTTGATTCGATTTGGAAATCCGTAGAAGAAAATGATTATGCAAACATCTGTTATACCTCTGGCACCACGGCAGACCCCAAAGGTATAATTCTTACTCACCGGAATTATACTGCTAATGTTGAACAGTCCTCTTCCCTTCTGCCTGTGCCCGAATGGTATTCCTCATTATTAATCCTTCCATGGGATCATGCATTTGCACACACCGCCGGAATTTACACTCTTATAAAAAATGGAGCTTCAATGGCTTCGGTGCAAATAGGAAATACTCCTTTGGAAACATTAAAAAATATTCCGGTAAATATAAAAGAAACCAAACCTGTGTTTCTGCTCAGCGTGCCGGCACTTGCAAAAAATTTCAGAAAGAATATTGAAAAAGGAATAAAAGCAAAGGGAGAGAAATTTTATGGACTTTTTCAGCATGCATTAAAGACAGCTTACGAAATAAACGGAGACGGGTTCAACAAACCCTCCGGACTGAAAACTCTAATGAAAAAACCGTTGTTGAAATTTTATGATAAAATATTATTCAGCAAGATAAGAGAAAACTTCGGCGGCAAACTTGAGTTTTTTATCGGCGGCGGTGCGCTTCTCGATATTGAGCTGCAGAAATTCTTTTATGCTATCGGCATCCCAATGTTTCAAGGCTATGGGCTTACCGAAACTGCTCCTGTCATTTCTGCCAACGTTCCGAACTGCCACAAACTCGGCTCGTCCGGTAAACTGGTGGCAAATCTAGAGCTAAAAATTTGTGATGAAAAAGGAAGCACTCTGCCGGTTGGGCAAAAAGGTGAAATTGTTGTTAAAGGTGAAAATGTAATGGCGGGTTACTGGAAGAATCCGGAGGCTACCGAGGAATCAATTAAAGACGGCTGGCTTTACACGGGTGATTTAGGATATCTGGATGAAGATGGATTTCTTTTTGTTTTAGGAAGATCTAAGAGTCTGCTTATTGCAAATGACGGCGAGAAGTATTCACCCGAAGGTATTGAAGAAGCACTGGTTGAAAATTCTCCTTACATTGATCAAGCGATGCTGTATAATAATCAATCCCCTTATACCGTGGCATTGATAGTGCCTAATAAAGATGAGCTCCTCAAATATGCTAAAGTAAGTGGTCTTGATATTAAAACTGAAGAAGGTCAAGAATCGGTTTTATCGTTGATTCAAAATGAAATTGAAAAATTTAAGGAAGGCGGAGAATTCGCCGGCATGTTCCCCGAACGATGGCTTCCTTCGGCTGTTGCGGTTTTGGGGGAAGGCTTTACCGAAGAGAATAAATTTATGAACAGCACATTAAAAATGGTACGGGGAAAAATTACCGAGTTTTACAAAAGCAGAATAGATTATCTCTTATCCCCGGAAGGAAAAATCATTAGCAACCATCAGAATAAAATTATTATTAGCCGGTTGAAAAGCTAAAAAATATTTGGAGAAACCGGAGTAGCTTGAATAAAACCAAATGAACTTTTAATTTTATTATTCGTCTTAATAAGGCATAATTGTCTCAAATCAAACAAATCTCGGAGAGTATTAATGAAAATCAAATTTAAAATTATTTCCATTCTTTCAACTTTAGTTTTTCTTTTTGTGAGCTGCAGTTCCAATGATAAAACTGAACTGAAAATCGATTACGAAAAATATACGCTCGATAACGGATTGGAAGTTGTACTCCATCAGGATAAGTCTGACCCTATCGTTTCAGTAGCAATTCAATATCATGTGGGTTCCAACCGCGAGGTTAAAGGGAGAACCGGATTCGCACATTTGTTCGAACATATGATGTTTCAGGAATCTCAGCATGTAGGACAGGATCAATTTTTCAAAAAAATATACGATGCCGGCGGTACTTTAAATGGCGGCACCTGGAATGACGGAACAATCTATTTTGAAGTTGTGCCAAAAAATTCAATGGAAATGGTTCTCTGGCTTGAATCCGATAGAATGGGTTATCTTCTCAGCACCGTCACGCAGGAAGCATTTATGAATCAGCAGGAAGTTGTGCAGAATGAAAAGAGACAAAGAAACGACAACAAACCTTATGGACACACAAACTTTGTTATAAATAAATTAATGTATCCTGAAAATCATCCTTACAATTGGCAGACTATAGGTTCATTAGAAGATCTTAGAAACGCTACGCTAAAAGATGTTCACGAATTTTATAAGAAATGGTATGTACCGAATAATGCAACATTAGTTATTGCCGGAGATTTTGAAACTGAAAAGACAAAAGAATTAGTAAATAAATACTTTGGTGAAATCAAAGCCGGTGAAAAAGTTGATCCGCCGAAAAAATGGAACGTTGAATTATCCG
>JAENZU010000066.1 GCA_016841125.1 Melioribacter sp.
GTCTAAATATTGTTTTTGGTTATCACCTCACAGCAAATTTGGTATTTGATCTTGCCTACATATTCTTACGATTTGACGAAAGAGTTATAACAAATTCACTTGAAACTTATACATCAGAAGATGACCCAATTAACGGTATATACAATTCAAACGCACATCATTTGGGAATTAATTAATCATACACATTTTAATGGGGTAATTGAACATGAAAACAATTAAAAAATATAAATTAATATTAAGTATTATCTCATTTATCTCTATTATTTTTATTGGCTGAGAAGATAAGAGTGATTTGACCGCTCCGACTCCACCTCCTACTGGAAATGCCAACCTTACAACACTTGTTTCGATTGGAAATAGCCTAACTGCAGGATATCAAAATGGCGCCCTTTACGAATCAGCACAAATGTATTCATTCGGGAATTTGATTGCACAGCAAGTACAATCAAGTTATGCTCAACCGTTGGTAAGTGATCCGGGTATTCCGGGCAGACTTGAGTTGAAAGCACTATCACCATCACCTGTGATTGAAGCTAATTCAACGATGGGGCAGCCATTAAATTCTACGTATGCTAAACCTTACAATAATCTGGGAATCCCCGGCGCCATTCTATATGATATCACTGATACGACCGATTTTGCTGCGAAAAGTCTTGCTAGAAAAAACCCATATTTTAGTTTAGTATTGCGTAACAGCAATTTTGGGAAGAGTATATTACAGCAGGCAATAGCATTAAACCCAACCTTTGTTACGCTATGGATTGGTAATAATGATGTACTCGGTTATGCAACCTCCGGCGGAACAAAAGGAACCGATGCTACAGGAAAACTCCCGACTGATGCTAATGTTTTTGGGTTTTTATATAATCAAGTTACACAAGCGCTTGCTGCAGCCGGAGCAAAAGTTGTTGTGGCAAATATCCCTGACGTAAAAGATGTTCCTTTCTTTACTACAGTTGGTCCTTCAGTTGCAGCAGTATTAGGCCCAAACATGAGACAAAATCCTGCGATTCTAGGGATGTTTTATCAAAAAAATGGTGAAATTGTAGCTTCTGGTTTAGTTGATTCTTTGGGTTTAGCTAACTTAAATATACTTTTAACCTTAACCAGTAGTCCGTATGCCGCATTATTAGGTCAGCCAACAGATAAATTTTATACGGATAATGGAATTACACCTCCTCCGGGAATTGATGTAAGTAAACCTTTCGGTTTTCATCCGCAAAATCCGTGGCCGGATGCTTTAGTCCTCGATGCAGATGAGCAGGCAACCGCAGCCGCAGCAATTGCTTCTTTCAACGCCACAATTTTAGCAACGGCAAATTCTTCAAACGATTTTGCTTTAGTTGATATAAATTCATTTTTCAAGCAGTTTAAACAAGGCAAGCAGATAGACGGATTAACATTCTCCACTTCTTTTATTCTTGGAAGACTATTTGGCTTGGATGGTGTTCATCCAACTTCTCAAGGTCAAGCAATTGTCGCTAACGAATTCATAAAAGTTATCAACAGTAGTTTTGGCGCCCAAATTCCATTGGTAAATGTCTCAAGTGTTCCGGGATCGACACCTGTTGCCAAGATTAACTTAGGTGAATTTAATATGCCGGTTTTCAAAGGCGTGAACGATTTAACATTTATTTTCTAATTTTAAGGGGTGGTTAAGCCACCCTTTTTTTTATGTCTCCCGCTATCTATAATATAATGATCTCCTTAGCTGCAATCGGCTATGTTTTTCTCATTGTCGGTATAATGGATTTTGCAGTCAAGAAAGGCTTTCCTCAAGATTTGTCCCGCAAAGTTGTTCACATCGCCGCAGGATCATGGCTGATATTTTGGTTCCTCTTTGATCAGACTCACTGGACAAAATACCTAAATATAGCTCCCGCATTTATTTGGACAATTTTATTACTGATAAAAGGATTCACTGCATCCCCCGATGATAATGCCGTAAAAACCATGACACGAACCGGCGATAGAACCGAACTGCTGCGCGGACCATTATATTTTACGATCATAATGAATATAATGGGGACATTCTATTTTAATACTGAAATAGCATTGACAGCTATGGGTATTTTGGGGTGGGGCGATGGATTGGCTCCGGTCTTCGGTAAAAAATTCGGAAAGCATAAATATAATTTCGTTACCAAAAAAAGCATTGAAGGAAGCGCGGCATTTTTATTTTTCGGATTTATCGGTGCTGCATTGTTCCACCTAATAATTATGGGGCAGATTCATTATTCTTCAATTTTAGTATGTGCCGCCGCAGCAGCAGTTGTAGAAGCCCTCAGTCCAAAAGATTTGGATAATATGCTTATCCCGCTTACAGTGGTTATCCTTTACCAATTATTTCTTTGAACTATTAAAAAATTTATGCAGCATCAACTTGATAAGATTTGATTTTGAAGCCAGCATAATCAAATCCGTGTAATAGAGTTTTGGTATTCCTATCAAGTATATATCGTTCCAAATAGGATTAAATTTATTTTTGAATTTATAAAGTCCCGAAAAATTATAAGCACCTCTAACCAGCCAGCCCGCAATAGTAATATTTAATTTATTGAAAAAATTAATTGACTTGATTTTAGACATTGTAAAGGGAACTTCACCTAAACTCAATTCATGAAATTCACTGTTTTGGTAATTAGTGTAAACCCCGTAAATGAGTGCCTCCATCACGCCGACCGGTGCATTTTTATGACGAAGCAATACTTCGGTATGAAGTTTCTGGGGGCTGTTAACAGAAACCGACATTGCTCCTAACCACTTACCGTTATGCGAATGAAAAACAAACAACTCGGTTGAGGGATGAAAATGATCAACAAATAAATTTTTTAATTGGGGTTCATCAGCATGCGAACTATTAGATGCCAGATTTTTAAGTCTTTCAATGTTTTCTTTTGAGTAATGGACTTTGATTGTTGTCCCGTGTCTTGATCCTCTTTTAATAAGTTCTTTTAATGATTTCTTTTCGAAGTGACTGCCTGATAAACTTAATACTGCTTCTTTTCCGTACAGCATAGTATGTTTTTTAAAACTGTGGAATAGACTGGATATTGTTAATTCGGTACAGCCGCGAATTATTAAATTATTTTTTTCTGATGCCAAATAATTGATAATTTTTTTAGCCGCGGTAAAAGAATTTGCTTCAACCAAAGCAAGCCAGCATGAATTTCTCTTAAATAATTCCAGCTCTATAAAATGATTTTTGTCAACAGTGAAAATCCAGCTAAGGGGCAAATGAAAATTAACATCTTCCGTTTCAACAATTATTGGCAGCGGCATATTAAATTAATAGCTCATTGAATCCATCTTAACTTTTCCTCTGAAAATCCAATATATACTAATTGTATAAGCCAGCACAAATGGGATCCCAATAATTGCCATTATCAGCATAATGTTCAAAGTCTTTTGCGATGATGCTGCATTATAAATAGTTAAACTAAATTCCGGATTAGGATTCGACAGCACAATCGTTGGAAAAAGTCCTATAGCAAAAAGTGCGAGCAAAGCGGCAATGCTTGCTGAAGAGGAAATAAAAGCCAGCCAGTCTCTCCCGTGGTGAATTTCGCGAGGTATATTAGCAATAACAAGCATATTCAAAATTGCTAAAATAAACAAAACCGGCGTTTCTTTGAAAGCAGTTGTCATATGCGGAAAATAAACGAGGGTTGTCATAGTTGTTGCTACGTAACAGATAACGAAAAATATGATGGTATTATTAACCCAGCCTTTAAGCTGGTCATGAAGTTCGTTTTCGGTTTTCATTACGGCGTAAATTGAGCCGTGCATCATAAACAGAGCAACAGTTGTAACACCCACCATAAGTGTGTAGGGACTTATTAAATCCCAAAATGTACCTACAAATTCTTTATCGGGTCCAATTGGAATTCCGGTAATAATATTTCCAAGTGCAATTCCCATTATTAAAGCAATTAGAATGCTAGCAAATGAGAAGGCTCTATCCCACATTTTGCGCCACCATTCCATTGGCTGCTTACTTCTGAATTCAATTGCAACTGCTCTGAATATAAGTCCGAACAATAAAAGCATGAACGCGTTATAGAAGCCGGAAAATACTGTAGCATAAACATGCGGGAAAGCGGCAAAAAGTGCACCTCCGCCGGTAACAAGCCAAACTTCATTTCCGTCCCAAACAGGACCAATTGAGTTGATCATTATCCGCCGATTCTTATCACCCTTCACAAGTAAGTGAAGAGCGCCTACTCCAAGATCGAAACCGTCCAGTATGGCGTAGCCTGTTAGAAGAACACCAATTAGAATAAACCAAATTGTATTTAAATCAAAAGTGATTTCCATTATTTTGCCTCGGACTTAAAAATATTTTTTAAGAATTTAAACTTATTTGCATCTTTTGTTCTGAGTGAATCTTCTTCCAGATCGAAAGATTTTGGTGCATCGGGTCCATGTTGAATTTTTGAATTCAACAGGAAGAGAAACAGTGCAAACAACAATGCATAAATAAGGGTGAACAAAATCAGTGAGAAAATTATCTGTCCGGATTCAACCGCCTTTGACAAACCTTCGGATGTTCTTAGCAAACCATAAACAATCCATGGCTGCCTGCCTATTTCTGCAGAAAACCAGCCTAATTGATTTGCCACTTGAGGTCCTAAAACCGAGAATACAAAAATTATCAATAGCCATCTTTTTTTGAAAAGGGAACCGCGCCACCAATAAAATAAGCCTAAAAGGCTGATGGCAATTAAAGCAAAACCGATTGCAACCATAAAATGATAAGTTTGGAAAACAATATTTACAGGCGGTCTATCATTTTCGGAAAATTTATTTAAGCCTGTCACAGGCGTATCGGAATCACCATGAATTAGATAACTTAACATACCCGGAATTGCGATTCCAAAATTAACTTCTTGTTCATCCTCATTTACCCAGCCGAATAAATACAATGGTGCAGCGGCAGAAGTATCGAAATGAGCTTCGTAGGCAGCAAGTTTTGCTGGCTGTGTTTCACTAATGCCCATTGCACTTTGGTGACCGGTAAATAATTGAAATAGTGAGGCAAAAATTGCTACCGACAACCCAATTTTTAGTGAAGCTTTTGCAAAATCTACATGAATATTTCTTAATATATAAAATGCGCTTATGCTAATTACCAAAAAAGCCCCGGCTAGCCACGCACCCGAAAGAACGTGAGATAATCTGTCAACGCTAGAGGGATTGAATACCATCGCCCAAAAATCTGTGATTTCAGCTCTAGCAAAAATTCCTTCTCCCACAATGTGATAACCGGCGGGAGTTTGCTGCCAAGAATTAGCAACCACAATCCACACTGCGCTTAGCATTGAGCCAAGTGAAACCATTACGGTTGCAAAGAAATGCATGCGTGGGCTTACTTTATCCCAACCGAAAACCAGAATTGCTAAAAAACCGGATTCTAAAAAGAAGGCAAATATCCCTTCCGCGGCGAGTGCACTGCCGAAAACGTCTCCGACATATCGGGAATAAGTCGCCCAATTCGTACCGAATTCAAATTCCATAACTATTCCGGTTGCTACTCCCATTCCAAAAGTTAATGCGAAAATCTTTACCCAGAATTTCGTCATTTTTTCGTAAAGAGGATTTTTGGTTTTTAGGAACATTCCCTCCATTATAACCAGTATAACGCCTATTCCGATACTGAGAGGTGGATATATGTAATGAAACGCAATTGTGAATGCAAATTGCACTCGTGCTAAAATTTCAGCATCCATTTACTGCCTCTATATTTCAGAAATAAAATAATGAATAATCAAAATTAGTAAAATTAACACCTAATATAAATGAGGAACTTTACAATTTATGTTGATAATTTAGATTTTATAGCGTAATGAAAGAATTTACTCTTATTTATAAGTAAAAATAATTTTATATTTAAATTAGTCTGTTGATTTATATTTCTATTCGATGAATAAAAAAATATTTAAAATATTGTTCGTTACAATTATCTTTTCGATTCCGCTGCTTGCTCAATACAGCGGACTTAATTGGATTATTATTCAGGACTTAAATGATAGAATTGTTTACATCGATACCTCTTCGGTAAAAGTTGATAATTATGAATTAATTGTAAATAGTCTAATTATTTATAGAACACCAATTTTAATTAATACCCTGCAGGAAAGGGTGTCAAGAGTTCAAACTAAATTTTGGTTCGATACATTTAAGCGAAGGTATATTGTATTAGAAACAAAATATTTTGATGAAAAAGGTTCATTGGTCGGTGAATCAAAAACTGAAGAAACAGCTGATCCGAATGAAAATTTTTCTCTTCCTATTCAAAGTTCCTCAATGACAGAGGCAGTAATGCAGAAATCCCTGGAATTCAGAAAGAGTAACCGAATACTGGTTGATACAAAAAGCGGCTATAAATTTCCGTTTAAGCTTGATAGAGAAAGAGTAGAGAAAATTGAGGAACTTTACACTAACCCGGATACTTCAGCAAGTAAGTCCAAAAGCCCACTACCTGAAAATGCAATTCAAGATAAAGACTCGGGAGACTATATTGTTTTTTTGAGTGGGGAAGGCGACAAGCCGATAACCATCAAAAAGAAAGAATCGGTAAATCAAAAGTCAGATCAAAAAGTGACTGAGCCGGTAAATTCTCGAATTAAAAAGGAGCAGGCAAAACCTACCGAAAATATCAGTAAAAATTTGACTCCTTCTTCAAAATATGATGTTAGTAAAGAAAAGATGCTCAACAATTTGATTTTCACGGACGGAAAGGTTTTTTGTTTTCAAGTATCTTCTTGGAAGAGAAAATCAAAGGCGGAATCTGAAGCGGCAAAATTAAAACAAAAGGGGCACAACTCATTTATCACTGAAGTGCAGCTGCCGTCGAAAGGCGGAACCTGGTATAGAGTAAGGGTGGGTTATTTTAATTCTGCTAAAGAAGCCGAAAACTATAAAACCAAATTATAGTAGTTTAATAACATACCTCTTTTTTTGACCTACTTTAAGTGGAACTTAATCTTCTCAATTGTATTATAATGTTGTAAACATTCCATTCAATAAGCCCGAGGTTTAATGTGCTCGAAAAGATTGATTATGTAATTAAATTCATTTTAGAAAAATTAACAGGTAAATCTACAACGCTGGTGCCTGTTAAAATTAATAGCGACAAAAAATAGATTTAAATCCCCCTCAAGACATTCCATTAGTTGGAATATATACCTCACTCCTACCATCCAATTAGAGTTCTCTTTATGAGGGCTCGGATGGTGTAGCGAGGTTTTTTTTAAAAAGACACAAAAATAGTTCTAAAAATCTTTGTTCCCATCTCATCAAAATTCTCTCAATATTGAACATTTTTAAATTTGATTAGTCAAAATAATTGACGATTCAAAATAATATTCAAATTTCATGTTCGAATAATACAATTGAATTCGATCAATTTTATCATTTGAAGCAGGGTTGATTTGAAACCTCATTTAATAATAAAAATTGGGAGAAATTTTGGATAAAAAAATTGAGAGAAAGAAGTGGCCGTTGAAAAGAGTCATTATTTATGCATCCGCATCCTTGTTTGCAGTTATTGTCTTTTACGGAATAGTCTTCGGCGATCAATCATCAAAATTAAATGTTGAAAAGGATAGAATTACAATCTCGACAGTTAAGAAGGGACCATTTCAGGAATTTACCCCGATAGTCGGAACAGTTCAGCCGATCGAAACTTTCTTTTTGGATGTTACAGAAGGAGGGCGGGTAGTTAAAAAATATGTTGAAGAAGGCGCTTTTTTAAATGAAGGCGATCCTATAATTAAACTTGAAAACGCTCAACTAACTCTCGATATTATTTATAATGAAGCGAACGTTTTTCAACAGATAAATTCACTTCGCTCTACGCGACTTTCCTTTGAGCAGAGCAAGCTTAGTTTAAGGGGTGCGTTACTCGATTTAGATTACCAAATTTTAGAGCAGAAGAGACTTTTCGATCAGAATAAGCAATTGTTTGAAAAGAATCTTATTTCAAAGTATGATTATGAACGAACACGAGATCAATATGAATACGTCCAAAAGAATAGAGAATTGACGTGGGAATCTTACCGGCAGGATTCACTTTTCCGCGATCAGCAAATAAAGCAGCTTGAAAAATCGGTTGAGACACTTCAGAGCAACTTAGATATTACTAAACTTCAATTGGAAAACCTTACTGTTCGGGCGCCTATAAAAGGGCAGTTAACATCACTCACAGTTGAGATCGGCGAGTCTATTTCCCGCGGTGAAAATCTTGGGCAGATAGACGATGTAACTTTATATAAGATTCGTGCGGAAATTGATGAGCATTGGATAGCCAGAGTAAGCAAAGGTTATCAGGGTGAGTTTTCCTTTGCAGGAAATGATTACCGACTGGAAATTGTAACTGTTTACCCGCAAGTAGCAAACGGTCGATTCACAGTTGATATGCACTTTCTGGGAGAGCAACCAAATGGTATCAGGCGTGGTCAAACAGTACATATAAAACTTGAATTGAGTGAACCCGCAGAAGCCGTTTACGTTGACAGGGGAGGTTTTTATCAAACTACCGGCGGTCAGTGGATATTTGTTGCTGATGAATCCGGCGAGTTCGCAGTTAGGAGAAATATTAAACTGGGTAAGCAGAACACTCAATCTTATGAAGTTTTGGAAGGTCTGCAGCCCGGCGAAAAAGTAATTACATCATCGTATGACAATTATATAGATATCGAAAAATTAATAATCCAATAACGGGGGAGTTAAAAATGATAAAAACGATTAACCTTAATAAACTGTATAAAACCGAAGAAGTTGAGACTACCGCCCTCAACAGTGTAAATATTGAAATTGAAGATGGGGAATTTGTATCAATTATGGGTCCCTCAGGCTGCGGTAAATCTACATTGCTGAATATTTTAGGACTGCTAGATAATCCCTCCAACGGTGAACTTCACTTTGTTGGGAATGAGGTATCAAAATATTCTGAAAGACAGAGAGCAAGTTTAAGAAAATCCAATATTGGATTTGTTTTCCAAAGTTTTAATTTGATAGATGAACTTACGGTATTTGAAAATGTTGAACTTCCTTTATTATACCTTGGAATTGCTGCGGGGGAAAGAAAAAGAATGGTAAATGAAGTACTGGAAAAAATGGAAATTATTCATCGTGTAAATCATTTTCCGCAGCAGCTTTCAGGCGGGCAGCAGCAAAGAGTAGCAGTTGCCAGAGCAATTGTTAGTAAACCAAAACTTATTTTAGCGGATGAGCCTACCGGAAATCTTGATTCGGAACGTGGAGATGAAGTTATGAATTTACTTACAGCACTAAATAATGAAGGTACAACAGTTGTAATGGTTACACACTCTCCAACATATGCTGAATATGGTAATCGCGTAATTCATCTTTTTGACGGTCACGTCGTCACTGAAAATTATAAAGAGAATTTTCACGTTTAATTGATAGTTGTAATTGATCAGGAAAATAGAGTGCCGAATTCTATAACAATATTAAAATCGGAATCGATAATAAAAAATTAATTACGGTACAAACTCAGGTGAATTTGTAATTTTTTATTTTTTTAATTGCCGCAAATACAGTTTTCGAGAAAAAACGATTCCAAATTATTGTTAATGCTGTAACTATTACAATAATTGCTAAGTACCAAATTAGTAGTGTATTGAGTGGCTGAGTTTTATAAATTTCAGTTGCTGTGTTGCCGATCAATATCCATTGAACAACATAAAAGACCGTTACGTTTAGTCCAACCCATTTTATGTAAATAATAATTTTAAACTTACCCAAATAATTTTCTATACGTTTAACAATAAATGTTACACCTCCAAGGAATATAACAGACCAGAAAAAAAATAAAATTCCGTGATGATAATATTCTTGAAGATTAGCAGAAGTAGCAATAGCGCGATGAATTGTAAATGCTATGAATACAATCCATAAAACAAAAAATAGGATCTTAGTTTTCGATGAGTAATTGGGAAGTACTTCGCGTGATCTCAAAAGGTAAAAGCAATATCCGGTTAAAGGATATGCTATCCAGGGGAGCAGTGGAAAATAAGACCAGGCATAATTTCCCCAAAAAAATGCGTTTATGTATTTGATAAAACTATCTCCCGTAGAAGGATAGTAAGGCAGTATTGTACCCAAAAAAACAAGTATTGTTGCCAAAATAAAATAGACACAAAATTTGTCCTGCAATAATCGGTTAAGCAGCGTAATGAAAATTATACTCAATCCCGCCAAAGTTAGTATATCAACACCGAAAATGTATGAGTAGGGATCCAGAAGCGGAAAATAGCCGTTGTATAATTTTATAAGCAAATTAAAGTTTAAAGCTATATTCAAAAGTATGCCGCCAATAAAAAGGAATATGCCTCTAATTATTTTTTCTTTAAACGACTTTTTGGATGCAGCCAAAAAATAACCCATCACCACCATAAATAGAGGGGCTGCCGGAGGACCTCCGAGAAACAGTGAAATTCTACCTATGCTTGAGTTATAAATCTGTTGTTCTGCAAATAATTCGATCAGGTGAACTTGGATCATTAAAATTACTGCAAGTCCTTTCATGAAATCCGCGGTGCCGTTTCTTTCGGCAGGGTAATTGATAAATTTCTGCATTAGTTAAATCTCGAGTAAATGAATACAAAAATATATTTGGGTTTACTTATGAATCTCCGTATCAAAAAAATCGCAGTCATTTCGAAGTTTTCTTTTTATTTGAATTTAATGAATCAACTTTGGTCGAATCGGTTTGATTAATTTGCGTATCCCGGTTTCGTCTGCCGAAACCTCGGTGAAAGTGAGCTGCGCTGTCATTTTTAAACTTTGCGCCCCACCTGAACTTTTTCCCTTTATAATCAGGATCTAATCCATTTGGAATTCCATCATTATCGTGATCGGGGGCATTATCATTATAGCCATCACCATTTTTATCGATAAAAAACCTGCTATTATGAATGATAGAATCCCGGACGGATTTGGTACTATCCGATTTGAAAACATTCAAATTAATTTGGCTCGCAGTTAAATTGGAATTCGCTGGGGTAACGATTATTAAAATGATAAAAGTAATTATAGTTTTCATTTTGTGTAAATATTCTCCTTTCAATCACTTTATTATTATAAAGAATAGTGCCAAAGAAAATAACGCAATTTATAATGATTTAATCCCGTATTTATTAAGTATAAACCAAATTGTCGAATTGGCTCGACTATATTGTCGAGAAATTCACATCGAATTTTATCAAAAATTAGAAAATCGGTTGATTTCATAATTGGCATTGCAATTGCGTAGATAGTGAAAAATGAAATTCACTATAAATGGAGGTACAAAATGAAGAACAGAATTTTTCTGATTGCCATTACAATTATCGCACTCGTCCCAATTAACTCAATGAATGCTCAAGGCAGAGGTATGTACAATCAGAACAGAAATTATGATGTCAACACAGT
>JAENZU010000067.1 GCA_016841125.1 Melioribacter sp.
AATATTTACTTGATAATGTTTAACAAACCCGCCGATACTGGCTACTTCCGATACTCAGTCTATGGATGATAATTCATAACGCAAAAACCAATCTTGAATTGAGCGAAGTTCTTGCAGATTGTGTTTGTCGGAATTCAACGAGTACTGATAAACCCAGCCGAGTCCGGTTGCATCGGGACCAAGCTGCGGACTTACACCGTCGGGTAACTGTCCGCGCATCGAGCTTAAATATTCGAGAACACGCGAACGTGCCCAGTAGATATCCGTTCCGTCTTCAAAAATTATATATACGAATGAGAGACCGAACATTGAATACCCCCGCACATCAGTTGCAAATGGGACTGATAGCATCTTTGTTGTAAGGGGATAAGTAACTTGGTCTTCAACAATCCGGGGTCCCTGCCCTTGGTATTCAGTCATAATAATTACCTGAACATCGGAAAGATCAGGTATTGCATCCACTGCTGTATTCCGCACTGCCCAGATCCCGATAAAAATTGTCGCAGCGGTAAAAAGCAGCACAAGCAGTTTATTATTCACCGACCATTCGATTATTTTTGAAATTATTAAATTCTTTTCGTGTGTATCAGCCATTTAAAAATTCTCCAACGTTTATATAGCTACTTAGTGTAAAAAGATAACACCGGAACTCACCCTAGATCCCTCTCTTGCAAAGAGAGGGACTTTGAAACACCCCTTCTCTTTTCAAGAGAAGGGGACGGGGGATGAGTTCGCTATGGATTGAATTGAAAACATAGTTACTCATATTCATACCCATACTTCTCTAAATTCTTTTTAACATCTTCGATCGAATACTCTTTCATTTTCATTTCACAAACAGGGCAGCGTTGATATTTATCACCGATTATGTTCCAATCCATTGGGCATTCCCAGAGTTTTCCATCACCGTTTTTATCAATAGCATTGAGATCAATTTTACCTGTTCTTATCAAGGGCGACTCTACTCCGTATTCATTTTCCATTTTATTGTGATCGTGATTCTCTTCACTCATTTGTTCGTCGCTACTTTTTGTCTCTTGAGTTTCCATTTTTATAGATGAATTTTCCGGCTTACTCTCCATCAAATCCTTCACCTTAAATCCGTGATCGGTTAAGTTCTTTTCTGCTTCTCTGAGACTAACTTCTTTAAGAGTCATTTCGCAAATGGGGCATTTACCCGGCTCGTCTGAGATTACATTCCAATCCATCAAGTCTTGGTAAACTTTTCCATCATTATTTTTGTCAATCGATTTCAAATCGATCACACCCTTTCTAATTAGGGGAGAGGTTTTTGCATCCGTTGTCTTTTCCATATTTGTATCATTAGCTGATTTCGATTCGCTAAAATTTTTCATTGCAGTTTTTAAACTGCTTTCGGAATCAATTAGAAATTGAGCGGATGTCACAACTTTATCACCGGACTTTAATCCTGATAAAATTTGATAAAACCCGCCGGCATAATTACCTAATTTTACCTTAACCGGTTTGAATTTACCGTCACCTAAAAATTGAACTGCGACATTTTGCTGCCCGGAGCGGATTACCGCGGTTTCCGGAATTACCGGCATAGGCTCTGAATTTGCGGAGTGAATTTTAACTTTCGCGAGCATTGCAGGTTTTAATTTGCTCTTATTATTAGGAACGTCGATTCTTACCTGAACCGTTCGGGTTTTGGTATCAAGTGTTGGATAGATAAACGAGACATTGCCTTTGAATTCTTCACCGGGATAAGCATCAACAGTAACAGTTGCACTGCTGCCGACTTTCACATTTTTAATATCCGATTCATATACATCGGCTTTCACCCAGAGATTGGATAAGTCCGCTATGTGAAGCAAATTTTCTCCGGCCATTATTTTTTCACCATCGGTAATAAACTTCATCAATACGGTTCCGCTTGCCGGTGAGTAAAGAGGGATTGTAGTTTTAACTTTACCCTTATTTTCAACATCTGCAATTTCAGCGGGGCTCATATTCAATAGAGTAAGTTTGCGGAATGTGTTATCTATTAATTCATCCCCACTCCCGGATAAAGAACTATTCGCAACTTTTTGTTTGTATTTGACGGCAGTTAGATATTCCTGCTGGGCAGAAACTAATTCCGGTGAATAAATTTCCAGCAGCTTCTCTCCTTTATTAACTACCTGACCTGTGTAATTGATATATAATTTATCGATCCACCCCCCGACTCTAGCGGTTACCTGATGCTCTTTTCTTTCATCGACTGTAATTATTGCATTTGTTTCAATAGATGTATTTAGTGACCGCTTTTCAATTGTTGTAAACTTGACATTCATGTTCTGCTGAACAGCCGGATCGATTTTGACCACACCGCTTTGAGTACCTTGATCTGCATAAACGGGAACGAGATCCATTCCCATTTTCGATTTACCGGGCTCCTCGTAAATCTCATTCGGGTCCATCGGCGCAACCCAATAAAGGATTTCTTTTTCACCATTAGCAGAACTATTATCATTTTTGATCGGGGTTAATTTCATTCCGCAGATCGGGCAGTTACCCGGTTCATTTGTTACAATATCGGGATGCATTCCGCAGGTCCATAATTGTTCGCCACTAACATTTTCCGATGTATCATGCGAATGGCTATCTGCAGAAATGAAATTTTGATAAGCGATAAATCCAATTGCTATTATCAGCAATCCGCCTAAGATATAAATTAACTTGTCTTTCATTTTTTCTCCGTACAAACTTTATTTCAATTTCGTGCCGATTAAAAATTCTAAATCCGAAATTTCTTTCAGATAATCGGTTTTAATTTTCACAATATTTAATTCAACTTGAAGCACCATATCAACCGCATCAACAACGTTCAAAAATTCAACCTCGCCAACCTGATAACCGGAGAGCGAAGAGCTGTAATTTTGTTCAGCCTGAATTAAGAGACCTTGCTCATTTAATTGTGAACGGTTTTTGAGCGAAGCTAATTTTTCGAGCGAAGTCTCAACTGAAATTTTAAGAAGCTGCAGATTTGAGAGATACTGCCTGCTGTACATTTCCTTCATTGAGAGTGCCTCTTCAACTTTTGCATCTGTTTTGCCGCCGTAATTTAGAGGGACCGAGAATCCAACCATCAGAGAAAGGAAATCTTTTAAATCGGTATTTGTCTTCGCAATTTCATCCCGTTGATTATATTGCAGCGTTACTTTGAAATTGGGATAATTATCATAATCCGCGAGGTCTGCCATTCTATCTGATTTTGTCTCAAGTAATTCAGTCTGCTTTAACAACGGGCGGTTTTCCTTAGCTAGCATAATAAGTTCATTTGTGGTGAAAGAACTGCCGGGCAGTTCATTAGTTGCCGGCGTTGCGAAGTTCGAGTCCTCTGATAGTAATGTTAATTCTTTTAATTCGGCTAGAATTTGTTTTTCTTTTGCCCTTAAATCTGTCAACTTATCTTCGAGTTTAGTAATTTGAAATTCGTTCTTTATTACATTCTGCTGGCTCGCTTTTGATACCGTGTACTTGGTATTTACTACCTCTGCAACACTTTCGAGCAAAGTTTTATTTTCATCAGTAATTGACTCTGCTTTTCGTGCAAACGTGAGATCATAATAGAGTGAAGAGACTTCTTTCCTTAGCCTGTTCCTCTCTTCTTCAATTTCAAGTTTTACTAATTCTTTATCGACCGAAAAAACTTCACCGGCAGCATTTAATTTTCCGGGAAACGGGAAAGCCTGACTCAACGAAATCATTTTGCCTGTCATCGGCTCTTGTGAAAATGAAAAACTATTTACCGGGAGATTCACGAGTCCGAGAACAACCTCCGGATCGGGGAGATTGGAATTCTGCGGAATTCTTTGTTCAGCCGAATTTAATTTTGACTCAAGCATTTTGATTTTGGGACTTTCAGCAATTGCTCTCCCGATCAAATACTCAAGGTTATCACTCTGATTTTGAGCAAATGTGTTTAACATCACCAAAAGCAGGAGCAATACTATAGGAAACATTCCTAAGCGCATTTATCACACCTAATTTATTTTTCTAATAATAATGTTTAGCGCAAGCGCCTAAAAGGCATCTGCGTTAGAGATAAAATAAAAGGAGGTGGTGTCTAAATTAGAAATGCAGAATTGGTAATAAAGATTGGTTCGTTCTGTGTGGGATTAAAAAGGAATTTTTTTGCGATGAAAATTTTGGGTTTTACAATTGATGGAATAAACAATACTGCTGAAGATGGAATAACTTTTAAGTTTTCATTGTTATTAAGAGTGTATTCATCATTAATTTTCTGATCGGAATGGATACATCCGCAGTTATCAAATGATGATGAATTCATTTCAAACATATCACAAGCAGGCATCTCTTGGCGTTCCGGTTTCTCAGCTTCGCAGCAAGAACTTTTTTCGTCTTGTTTTTTAGCAGTATGGCAGCATTCAGCGCTAACGAATAAATTCATTGCGGACATTGGAATACCGCTCAAAACCAGAATTAATAATATGTGTAAAACTTTTTTCAAATATAATTGCTTAAATACTTTATAATCTAAAATAATATATTAAATCTTAAATGCAAACAGTTGAATTTAAAGAAAGTTCCTACTCATTTTCATTTAAGATATAAAATCAATTATTCAGAAGTCCATTTCAATTTATATTTCAAACCGTTGAAAAATTCAAATAAAATCAATGATAGTGTATTTGTTTTTTTCTCGGCAATTTATTTTATCATCACCAAAAAAAATATTAATAATAAAATTGACTATATTCTTTTATTTAAGTAATAATTGTAACTAAAATGTTCCCATTAAAGATATTAACACAGCCTGATGACATTACTTGCGGACCTACAAGTCTGCATGCAGTTTACAATTATTTCAAGGATAAGATTTCGCTTGATGATGTAATTAAACAAATATCTTATCTGGAAGATGGCGGAACTTTAGCGGTTAATTTAGGTATTCATGCCCTTAAACGGGGATATAATGCAGAATTGTATACCTATAATTTGGATGTTTTTGATCCCTCTTGGTTCAATGGAAAAGATCAGAAAATTGTTGAAAAACTTTCTAAACAATTAGACTATAAAAAAGGGAAAAGATTTCGCGAAGCAACAATGGCGTACATTAATTATCTTGAATTAGGAGGTGCCTTAACTTACAGAAATCTCACAGTAAATTTGTTAAAAAGCTATTTCGAAAGAAAACTGCCGGTTCTTGCCGGTTTGAGTGCAACATATCTTTATCAATACAAACGTGAGTATACAAATTCCAAAAATCAATCTGTTTATGATGATATAAAGGGAGAACCGATGGGACATTTTGTAGTGTTAAGCGGATATGATGACGAGAAGAGAAATATTGTTGTTGCCGATCCCTATAAAACCAATCCCATTTCGGGGGATAACTATTATTCGGTAAAAGTTACCCGGCTTATAAACTCGATAATGCTTGGAATTGTAACTTACGATGCTAATCTATTAATAATTCAACCAAAGGACAAATAAATATGCGTACCCTCGTGGTCGTTAATAATCCCAAAGACTGGAGTTTCCAGATTGACAGGATTGAAATTGTTGAAGCTAAAGCTTATCTAACTGAAAGCAGTTACGCCGAACTCAGAACCGCCAGAGTTTTTAACCTTTGCCGTTCATACAAATATCAGGCAACCGGATACTATGTATCACTACTGGCGGAAGCTCGTGGACATAGAGTTTTCCCCAACGTATCAACAATTCAAGATTTTAAATCTCAAACAATTATTCGTTCAATTTCGGATGATCTAGATGAACTGATCCAAAAGAGTTTCTCCAAAATTAAATCGAAGGACTTTGAACTGAGTATTTATTTTGGACAAAATACAGCCAAACAGTACGAGAAACTTTGTACTCAATTAGGCAGCTTATTTCAGGCACCGCTGCTTCGTGCTAATTTCATTTTCAATAAAAGATGGATACTGCAGAATATTTCTCCGATCCCCGTTAATGAAATCCCCGAAAACCACAGACCGTATTTGGAAGAATTCGCTGCTGCTTATTTTTCGAAAAAAAGAATTTACTCGGCAAAAATACCGATGGCTGCTTACGATTTGGCAATTCTCATCAATCCCGATGAGAAGGAACCCCCATCAAACAAAAAAGCGCTGGATAGTTTTATTGCCGCAGGTGATGAATTGGGTATCAGGTGCGAACTGATTACCAAGGACGATTACAGCAGAATTCCGGAATTCGACGCATTATTTATTCGTGAAACCACTTCGGTTAATCATCATACTTACCGTTTTGCGAGAAGAGCTTTTACCGAGGGATTGGTAGTACTTGACGATCCCCGCTCAATTTTGAAATGTACAAACAAAGTCTATTTAGCCGAAGTATTGAATAGAGCCAAAATTCCTACACCGGAAACATTTATTATTCATAAAGACACAATTGATATTCCCGCTGAACAGCTCGATTTCCCGATTGTGCTCAAACAGCCCGACTCTTCTTTTTCGCAGGGAGTTGTTAAGGTCGAAAATGTTGAAGAACTTTATAGGGATGTAAAAAAACTGCTTGAAAATTCTGATTTGATTATTGCGCAAGAATTTACCTATTCCGAGTTCGATTGGAGAATTGGTATTTTAGACAAGAAACCAATTTTTGCATGTAAATATTATATGGCAAAAGATCATTGGCAGATCTACAATTGGAAGAACAAAGGAGACGATCAATACGGAAATTTTGAAGCACTCCCTGTATATCAAGTTCCTAAAAAGGTTTTAAGCACCGCATTAAAAGCCGCAAATTTAATCGGCGACGGATTGTATGGTGTAGACCTAAAACAACTTGGAGATAATGTTGTTGTAATTGAAGTAAACGACAATCCGAGTATTGAAACCGGAATTGAAGATTATATTATGGGGGAACATCTCTATCTTGAGATAATGAAATATTTTAAAGAAAAAATTGAAGCCGGAAGAAGTATAAAGGAATTAAGTATATGAAAACTTCTCTAAGTTTGTTTGAGGGCTACGGTGTTGAACTTGAATACATGATAGTTAATAAAGATGATCTTTCTGTAAATCCGATTGCAGATGAAGTTATTAAAAAGATAGCAGGAGAATATACTTCCGATGTTGAACTCGGAGAGATCGGCTGGTCTAATGAGCTGGTGCTGCATGTAATTGAACTTAAAACAAACGGACCCAGAAAATCGCTCGATAAACTCGATAACCGTTTTCAGGAAAATGTGAATCATATCAATGAAATTTTAAAAAAACATAATTCTGTTTTACTGCCGACGGGTGCGCACCCGTTTATGAACCCCTTCACGGAAACCAAGTTGTGGCCGCATGAATATAACGCGGTTTACGAATCGTACGACCGGATATTCGGGTGTAAGGGACACGGGTGGTCCAATTTGCAGAGTACACACATCAATCTACCTTTTGCAAACGATGAAGAATTCGGAAGACTTCATGCCGCAATTAGATTGCTTCTGCCGATTATGCCTGCACTTAGTGCAAGCACTCCGATAATTGACAGAAAACCTACGGGAATAATCGATACGCGACTTGAAGTTTATAGATTGAATCAAAAGAAAATTCCATCGCTTGCAGGATTAGTAATCCCCGAGCGCGCTTTTTCCGAAAGTGAATATGAGGATTTAATTCTGAAGAAACTTTACAAAGATATTGAGCCTTATGACACCGAAGACATTTTGAAATACGAATGGCTTAATTCACGCGGTGCCATTGCTCGGTTTGACAGAAATACAATCGAGATTAGAATAATTGATATTCAGGAATGCCCGACTGCCGATTTAGCTGTAGTTGATGCAATTGTTGAAACATTAAAAAAACTGATCTCCGAAGAATGGGTCAGTTACGCAGATCAAAAATTATGGGATGAAAATCAGCTTTCAAAAATCTTTTTGGATGTAATAAAATTCGGCGAAGAAGCTGAGATAAATGATCTTCAATATTTAAAATTATTCGGGTTTAATTGTGATGAAGGATGCAGAGCTAAAGATCTTTGGAATCATATTGCAGATAATATTTTCGAAGAGGATTACTTTTCGAATAATGAAGTGGGAAAAGCCTTAAACGTTATTTTAACGGAAGGAAGTCTTTCCGCAAGAATAATTAAGCAACTGAATAATAATTTCTCGTCGGAGAATATTACTGAACTGTATAGAAAACTTGCCGTACTTCTCTCGGAAGGTAAAATGCTTTCAATAAATAATTAGGAAAATAAATGTATAAAACGGTTATTTCCTGTGAACATGCCGGAAACTGGATTCCGGCTAAGTACAAAAAATTATTTCGCAGCCAAAAAGAACTCCTAAATTCCCACAAAGGTTTTGATGCAGGCTCAATTAAAATTTATTCCGAACTTATTAAAGTATTCGGTGAATTCCATATCCTAAATAAAGTGAGCAGATTGCTAGTAGATGCAAATCGATCGCTGGAGAGCAACGATCTTTTTTCGGAAATTTCGAAAGAACTGCCCGAGCAGGATAAAGCTGAATTAGTTAGAGATTATTACATACCTTTCCGAAGTAATGTTGAAGATTGGATTGGAAGCCGTATTAAAGAGGGTTTCAAAATTCTTCATTTCTCAATTCACACATTCACCCCGGTTCTGAATAAAAAAGTTCGGAATGCGGATGTCGGATTATTATATGACCCCAAACGTGAATCGGAAAAAAAATTCTGCACAATTTGGAAGAGAGAATTAAAAGAATCGGCACCCGAAATGGCGGTCCGTTTTAACTATCCGTATAAAGGTACCGCGGATGGGTTTACCAAATATTTGAGAGATGCTTTCCCGGATGATATTTATACCGGGATTGAATTGGAAGTGAATCAAAAATTGTTCGAAAGTAAAACTGCGCAGACCAAAACGGTTAAAGCAATTGTTGATTCAATTCAAAATACTTATGAGAAATTCAAAAATTAAGCTTTAAAAATCCGAAAAGAATAAATTTAATTTTTTTAATATTTCCGTTTATCTCGCTTAATTTTTTTTAGACTTTTTATAAAGTCGCCAAAATCGGTTGATAGATCCCTCATCTTCAACTCCTCCTCGCTGTTAAAATAAATGGAACTTATTTGTTATCTTTTCATATAATTCAATTATAAAATAAATTGAAATCTGTTAGTTTTAAATGAACTGCGTCACACGTGTGATACAGATTACAGACAGTAAAAATTGGAATTAAAAATATATGAGATTATTGCTCAAATTAGTGGTTACACTCTTGATTTTTCCAACATTAATTTATTCTCAGCAGAAAACAAAATTTGATTCACTTGTTACATCTGGAATAAACCAGATCTATAATATTCAATTTGATAAAGCTGAGAAAACATTTGCTGAAGTTCAAAGACAATTTCCGAAACATCCCGCCGGAAAGTTTTTTGATGCAATGATCTATTGGTGGCATATAATGCTCGATTATGATAACGAAGAGTATGATGATATTCTAGAGGATAAATTAGATGAAACAATAGATTTCTGCGAAGAGATTTTAGATGATGAGCCGGAAAATGTTGACGCGATATTTTTTATGGGGGGTGCTCTCGGTTTCAGGGGAAGACTTAATGCGGTGCGTGAAAGCTGGTTTAATGCAGCACTTGATGGAAAGGAAGCTCTTCCGCTGGTTTATCAGGCATACGAAATTGATCCGAGTAATAAAGATGTTCAATTAGGTTTTGGAATTTATAATTATTACGCCTCGGTTATTCCCGAACAATATCCGTTTGTAAAACCGTTTATGGTTTTCTTTCCCGGCGGCGATAGAGTCAAAGGGCTTGAGCAGTTAAAAATCGCAGCTGAAGAAGGACGTTATGCAAAATACGAATCGCTTTATTTTCTCATGACTTTATACCTTAGATTTGAAAAAGATTACACGATGTCGCTGAAATATTCGGAATTACTCGCGGAAAAATTTCCGAATAATCCTTCATTCCAAAGATATTACGGAAGAAGTTATGTTGGGTTGGGGAACTACAAATCGGCGTATCCCATCTTTACAGAAATTGTTAAAAACTGCAGAGCTGGCAAATTGGGCTATTCATCGTGGATTGAAAGGGAAGCAGTTTACTACATCGGAATGTACCATAGACTAAACGAAAATTTGGATTCGGCAAAAGTAAATTTCGAGAGGTGCGAGGAATTATCGCGTAAATTAGATAATGACAAAGATGAAGAATCGGGGTTTCTTATAAACTCAATTTTATATTTGGGAATGATAAGCGATGCTCAAGGCAGCCGCAACAAAGCATTAAAATATTATGAAGAGGTTCTGGATTTGAGGGAATATCAAAATTCTCATTCAACAGCCAGAAACTATATTAAAACTCCTTACCGCAGTTAAAATGATGTGGAAATTCCAACCCGGTGAAGTGAGCCGATATCTCCCATTGATGAAAACGAGTAGTCGAATTGATAATCTGTAATATTTATGCCGACCCCTAAATTAAATCCTGCTAAACCGGCAGAAGATCCAATTTTCAATTCTTTACGTTTATCGTTATCATAACCCAATCTTACTCTTATAACTTCGCTTAATCTTATCTCGCCGCCGGCGGTGAACATTTTGAATCTGTCAGTAAAATTTTCCTGATCTTCATTTAATTTATTGAACGAAAAGAAAAATCTGAACGGTAAATGCTCAAGTTCTTTAGAAAAACCAAGTCTTATATCAAGCGGAAGATCTTCTTTTGTGTCGTAGTAAGATGAAATTTGTGAACCGATATTTAAAATTGAAAATCCAAATGACCATCTTGAGTCGGGGATCACGTAATTCAATCCCACGTCAGCGGCTAAGCCTGCAGAGGATCTATCGGCAATGCTGGAATAAATGAGTTTTGCGTTTACGCCGTAATAAAAATTAACATCAATTTCATTTGAGTAACCCAAAATTAATGCCACATCGCCTGCACCGAATTCACCGGTTCTGTTCCCGAATTGATCTGCTTCGGTAAAATTACCGTAATTTATGTATTGGAGTCCGGCGCCGAATCTTCCGCTAACCCCTTCAAATTCGTGCGAAGCCGATAAACTTGCAGAATTTATATCCAGCAAATGATGCAAAAATGAAAAAGAAACCGGGGTATTTTCCAATAATCTTATTCCAGCCGGATTATAAAATATCACGTTTGGATCGTCATGATTGGCAACAAAACTGCCGGCAAGCGCTGCTGCACGTGGACTCATATCCAATCTTAAAAAATCATATGTGTGCTGAGCCGACAAACTACCGAGCAATAAAATGCTAACAATAATTAGCAAACGAAATTTCTGCATAAAATCCTCTTTTTGACGTATCGATTT
>JAENZU010000068.1 GCA_016841125.1 Melioribacter sp.
GCCGGTCTGCACACACGGCCTGCTGCAACTCTAGTAAAAATGGCTGCAAAATTTAAGTCCGAACTTTTTATTAAAAAAGACGGACTAAATATAAATGGTAAGAGTATAATTGGAGTAATGACTTTGGCTGCCGAAAAGGGATCGGAACTCACCCTTATTTTTGACGGTGAGGATGAAAAGAAAGCAGCGGAGGATATTCTCAACTATTTCGAACGTGGATTCGACGAAATGTAATATGACAAAAAAAAATAATTTCAAACTTAAGGGTATAGGTGCCGCACCGGGAATAACAATTGCGAGAGCTTATCTTTTCAATAAAGAAGTTGAATCAGTCAGCGATCTTGAAATCGATAATATTGAAGAGGCAAAAGAAAATCTTGAGTTCGCAATTTCAAAATCCAAAAAGGAACTTAAAAAAGTTTTCAGTCTTGCGGTAGATAAACTCGGAGAAAAAAGAGCCGCAATCTTCGAAGCACAAATAATGATTTTAGATGATCAGATTTTATTGGATACTATAAACAATAGAATCGAGAAGGAACGTAAATCTCCCGAGTATATTGTGAATGATGAAATATCAAAATATCAGGATTTGATGAATGCGTCTCATACTCAATATATGCGTGAACGTTCCCAAGATATTGAGGATATTAAAAATCGAATAATCAGAAACTTAAAAAAGAAAAAATGGCAATCCCGCATTACCGAAGATGTAATTGTAATTTCGCAGTCTATTACTCCCGCCGATACACTTTTATTTTCGCGCGCAAACGTTAAAGGTTATGTGACAGATTTCGGCGGGTTGACTTCGCACGCTGCAATTGTTGCAAGATCATTAAATGTGCCGGCGGTTGTCGGTGTTCATGATGCATCAAGTTCAATCCACAGCGGAGATATTATAATAGTTGATGGATTTCACGGTGAGGTAGTTATCAATCCGTCCGAAGAACAGCTTCAACATTATGAATCAAAAATTAGTAAGCTTTCTAAATTTGATGCCGAACTTACTAAACTGAAAGAAGAGCCTGCCGTTACAATTGACGGACGCGAAATTAAAATAATGGCAAATCTTGATATATCCGACGAGATCGATCAAATAATATCCCGGGGTGCTGAAGGAATAGGACTTGTAAGAACTGAGCAGTTGTTTGATGAATATGACCAGTACCCGGACGAAGAAGAGCAGTTTGCTTTTTACAGTCAGCTTTCCGAAAATTTTTATCCCGAGACAGTAGTAATACGAGCGTTCGATATTGGCGGCGATAAAGTTTTGCCTGTTGATGTAAAAGAACCAAATCCATTTTTAGGCTGGCGGGGAATAAGATTTTTACTCGATAACCAGAAATTATTTAAAACTCAAATTAGGGCAGTGCTTAGAGCAAGCGAGCATATGAATATCGATTTTATGATTCCAATGGTTACCTCGATAGCAGAGATAAGAAAATCGAAAACTTTAATTACAGAGTGCGAAAATGAGTTATTAGCCGAGGGAATAAAATACAACAAGAATATGAGTATCGGTATCATGATTGAAGTTCCTTCCGCAGCAGTGCTCACAAAAGAGTTTGCCGCAGAGGTAGATTTTATAAGTATCGGAACAAACGATTTAATCCAATATTTGCTCGCGGTCGATCGCGGTAATGAAATTGTATCTGCCCTTTATCAGGAATTCCATCCGGCAGTTGTGCGAACACTAAGATTTATTATTAACGATGCAAAATCGGAAAAGGTTGGTGTTTCGATTTGCGGCGAGATGGCTGCAGATCCTTTGGCAGTGCCGCTTCTAATAGGTTTAGGGCTAAAGTCAATCAGCGTTTCGGCATCAGCCGTGCCGTTAATTAAACGATTAATTAGAAGTATGAAATACGAGGATGTTAAATTGCTTGCCGAAGAATGTCTTCAATTAGTAACTGAAAATGAAATCAAGAGTAAATTGAATAAATATTTTGAAGAAAACTTGAAGCAAGACTCCAAAGAAACCTATTCCCGGTAAGCGAGAGGTACGCTAATCAATTAAAAAAAATCAATAAGCATTCAAGAGTTGTATCATTTTTTTTACATTGCTTAAAATTGAAGTAATCACAATGTTTGTTTTATTCTCAATATAAATAAACTTATAAACCTTACAGATAAAAATATCGAATAACTCTTGCTGAAATTCCAATCCAAATATATTTTGATTCTCTTCTTGTTACTAACACAGATCGGTAATGCGCAATTCTATTTTTTTGGAAGAAACAAAGTTCAATACGAAAAATTCGATTGGAAGGTTTTAAAAACAGAACATTTCAATATTTATTATTATGGTGAGTTTGAAGGACTAGCCGAGATTGGAGCTAATTACGCGGAAGAAGCTTTTGATGAATTAAAAGTTAAATTTAATCATATTGTTGTTACCCGCATTCCGTTAATCTTTTATAACACCCACATTCATTTTCAGCAGACTAATACTATTTCAGGTTTTATTCCTGAGGGTGTTGGTGGTTTTTTTGAATTTCTTAAGGGGAGAGTAGTAATTCCATATTTGAGTTCATTGGATCAATTCAGGCATGTGATCCGTCACGAACTGGTTCATGTATTTATGACGAGCAAAGTAATTAACGATTTCAAAGATCATCGTGTGATTGCCGATAGATATCCGCCTCTTTGGTTTGTTGAAGGATTAGCCGAATATTGGTCTACTGATTGGGACACGCAGGCAGAAATGGTAATGCGGGACGCTGTACTCAACGATATCTTTGTTCCGTTAAGTGAGATAAGTAGAATTTACGGCAGTTTTCTAATGTATAAAGAAGGGCAAAGTTTTCTGGAGTTTGCTGAGGTTGAGTACGGGGAAGATAAGGTTTTGCAGATACTTGAAAATATGTGGAGGTTCAGTTCCTTCAAGGATATAATCGAATTCACATTAGAAGAAGATCTAAAAACTATTGATGGCAAATGGCTTTACTGGTTAAGACAAAAATATTTCCCCCTCTATAAAGATAAATTCCCGCATCATATTAAAGCAAAGAAAATTACGGACTTTGGTTTTAACTTTAACCCTAATGTATATGTAAATGACGATAACGAAAAAGAAATTTATTTTGTTAGTAATCGTACCGGATACAGCTCTGTTTATAAACTTAAATATGATCACAATGCTAGAGAAATTAAGGATCCGGAAATTATTATTGAGGGGGAAACACAATCTGAATTTGAAGCTTTCCATTTGTTTCAATCATCGATTAACGTTTCTAAACAAGGAATGATGGCATTTGTTACTAAGTCCGAAGGAACCGATGTACTTCATCTCTACTCAATTGTTGGGGAGGAGATGATTAAAACTTTCGAATGGAATAACCTTATTACAATTCGAGGTCCTAAATTTTCTGATGATGGGAAAAAAATAGTCTTCAATGCTACGGATCAAAAAGGTTTCAGCGATATTTTTATTCTAGATCTTGATTCAGAAAACATCACAAGATTAACAAACGATATTTATGCCGATAAAGACCCGGTGTTTAATAAAGACGCAACCGCCGTAATTTTTTGCTCGGACAGATCCGAAGCTCCATTCAAAGAAAAGTATAATCTTTTTAATTTAGATATTGGTGAGAGTAAATTAGAGTATTTAACTTATGTTGATGCAGATATATCAACACCTCATTTTAATCCCGATTATACCGAGTTGTATTTCAATTCCGATTATGACGGAACAAATAATATCTGGAAACTTACGGAAGGTGAAAACGGATCGATGGGAATGGAACAGAAAACATTTTTCGCCACTAGTGTTTTCGATTTTGCATTTGTTTCCGAAGATACATTGGTTACATCAGCGTTTGAGAATTTTTCATTCCAATTTTATTCGCTCCCATTGAATGAAGCTCCGGATTCACTAAAGAAATATGTTGCTTTTGATTTTGATCTGATCGATAAAAAGTGGGTACCTGAAAGCATTGTATTGGATTCTGAGCAGGACCGGCTTGTATATGAGAATGAGTATACACTTGATTATGCAGTTAGTCAATTATCTACAGATCCGGTTTACGGCACACGCGGAGGAGCTTTATTTACTTTGAGTGATCTTCTCGGGGATGACCGCTTTCTCTTTTTAGTATATAATACCGCTGAAGTTCAAAGTGAAATACTGAAGAACTTTAATGTTGCCATCACACGTGTAAATTACAGCGAACGAACAAATTTTGGATATGGAATTTTTCACTTTGCAGGCAGACGATACGATTTAAGAGAATCCGATCAGTTCTTTTACGAGAGGAGTTTCGGAGGTTTCTTTTCGCTTCATTATCCTTTCTCAAGTTTTCAACGGCTGGAAGCAAGTGTAACATTGGCTAATTCGGATAAGGAAGATGCCGATGTTGCGTTCTTCAACCGGAAAGCTTTATTACTTACAAACTCAATTTCATTTGTGCACGATAATTCACTTTGGGGTCCAACAGGTCCAATAGATGGAAGCAGATTCAGATTTTTACTCGGTTACACTAGCGATATAAAATACAGCAACGTCAATTACTTATCGATGATCTTCGACTACCGAAAATACCTTCGGTTAGGTTATAGAACCGCGCTGGCGGCTAGAGCATCGGTTTATGTTAATCACGGTAAAGAAGCCAGAAGATATTTTGCAGGCGGCAGTTGGGATTTACGCGGCTGGCCCCGTTGGTCGGTTAGGGGAGAAAAATTATGGATCAGTTCGATTGAATTGCGTTACCCGTTTATAGATCAGCTCGCAATCAGATTCCCGTTTTTTGGTATCGGGTTCGCAAGTATTCGCGGAGCTTTATTTTTTGATGCCGGCAGCGCGTGGGATGATGAATACGAAGAAACGATCGGTAGTATTGGCACGGGAATTCGAATTAACTTTTTTAATGTTATTACTTTCCGATACGACGTAGGTAAAAAAATAGAAAACGATTTCACTAACCTTCAGCCAAAATTATTTTATCAATTCTTTTTCGGATGGGATTTCTGAAAAAAATATTTGTCATACTGCTGCTTTTATTTGCCGGCTGCACACGAAGCATAATTATTGAAAATGCGCTGGTGAACCGTGACGGACATTTGCAGTTCGGCGGTGCACCCGAGAGGAATTTTTATTATCCGGTTTCACTCAATGACTCTCTGAATTTAAAGTGGGTCTCGGAAACTTCCGGCAGTTTTAATTCCACCTCTGTTGCGGTTTATGATAAATATGTGTTTGTCCCTGATCTCGCCGGGCGCGTCTATTGTTTTAATATTGAAACAGGTAAAACCATAGGAGTTGAGAAAAGCAAAGGCGCGGTTAATACCGCTCCAATCGTTTATAGAACTAGACTCTATTTTATTGTTAATGAATACAAGGAGTCGAATTCAATATTATACTATTTCGATTTTATGACCGGCGAATATATTTCAGAAAATATTATTCCCGGTAGAGTCTCAAATGAAATTATTAAAACGGATGATGGAATCTTCGTTTTATCCGATAGGGGAACAATTTATAAATTCAACTATATCGGCATGAAAGAGTGGGAAGTTCAAACGCGCGTGCTCACTATTTCATCACCAATTATGAAAGATAACTTTATTTATTGGGGTAACTCGAACGGTGAAATAATATGTTTTGATGCTGCAAAACAAGAGATAAAATATAGAAGGAAAATTGCAGGAACAATAGAAGCATCTATAGGTATCAAGAATAATATTGGTTTTGTTGGCGATAACAAAGGCAGGTTAACAGCATTTAAGCTAGTTGACGGGAATGAGTTATGGAGCACAAATACAAGTTATAAAATAGTAAATATTCCTGTGATGAACGAAGAGACTCTATTTATCGGAAATTTACACGGAGACATTTTTGCATTCGATTTATTAACAGGAGATAAAAAATGGCATACCAATACAAGAGGTGTAATAAATGCTGCTCCATTGTTGTTCACAAATATTCTGCTGCAGCCTGATCTGAATAAACAGCTTCATTTTATTGATGTTGATACCGGTGCCATTATTAAAAGCATGAATTATGATTCAAGAATAAGAACTTCTCCGGTTTATTTTAACAATATGATATTTATCTGTGCCGACAAAGACAAAGTTTACGCTTACGAGGTTCAAACAAAATGATAAGGATAAAAACATTTAGTTTATTAATCGTTTTGTTTTTTTCGGTTGCAATTCAATCGCAAACAAAAGTTATAATTGAAACCAATAAAAGTGATGCTTTAATATTTGTCAACGATAGTCTGGTATCCGAAGGCAATGCCGAAGTAAAGTTAAGAGTGGGGGAATACGAGATAAAAGCAAGATCAAATTTGAAAGATTGGAATTCCGAGGTTTTTATTGACAGTATTAAAATTAGTGGTGACGGGCATCCAATAAAAAAGACATTTAATTTTGAAGAAAAAGTTTTGGTTAACTCATCACCTCAAGATGCATATATTTATGAGAGCGACTCGCTTCTGGGAAGTACACCCGCATATATACCGGCAGTTTTTTCGAATATTGAATTGAGAAAATCTATGTATTCCCCAAAGATGATTAGTTTAAATGAAGTGAAATCGAACATTGTTAAACTTGATTTTACCGGCGAAGTCAATACCTGGAGGTTCACCGAATCAGTTTGGTTCAAAGTATTAGTGGGAAGTGCTGCCGCGCTGGGGGCTACTGCGGCATACTTTAAAATAAAGGCTGATAACAGGTTTGACGAATATGAAGTATCGAGAGACCCAAAATTACTGGATGAAATTGATAGATACGATTTCTACAGCGGTACAGCATTAGGTGCACTTCAAATAAATTTTGGAATACTTATTTACTATTTTTTAACCGAGTGATCAATGCGCATCAAGCCAGTTATCACCAATTCCGCACTCAACTAAAATCGGCACATCAAGAGGCAGCGCGCTTTTCATTAATTCTAGTACCATTGGTTTAATCTCATATATTTCATCTTTGTGAGCATCAAATAATAATTCATCGTGAACCTGCAGAACCATTTTTGTCCGGTACTTCTTTTTTTCGAGTGCGTTAAATATTTTTATCATTGCAATCTTTATCATGTCGGCAGCGGTTCCTTGAATGGGCATATTAATGGCAACCCTCTCTTCGAACTGTCTGACTGCCCGGTTTTTACTGTTTATGTTGCGCAAATATCTTCTTCTGCCTAATAATGTTTCTGCATATCCTTTCTCCCTCGCAATGGAAACAGAATCATCCATGTACTCTTTTACACGTTTAAATGTATTGAAATAAGTGTCTATTATTTCTTTCGCATGCTGCTGTGTAATACCAAGTCTATTCTTTAAACCAAAAACTCCGATACCATAAAGAATACCGAAATTAACTTCCTTTGCCTTTCGTCTCATATCCTGCGTTACTTCTTCGGGATCAACCATGAATACTTGGGCAGCGGTACTTCTATGAATATCTTCCTTGTTCTTAAAGGCTTTGGTCATTCCTTCGTCTCCGCAAATACTAGCCATAATTCGCAGCTCAATTTGACTATAGTCGGCACTCATAATAACGTGGTCTTTATTTCTCGGAACAAACGCCTTTCTTATTTCTTTCCCGAGATCGGTACGGATAGGTATGTTCTGCAGGTTCGGGTCATTACTCGAAAGTCTTCCGGTTGATGCTACAGTTTGATTAAATGTAGTATGAACCCTTCCGGTTTTGGGATTTATCAAATTTGATAGTGCATCAGCGTAAGTTGATTTCAATTTTGCAGCTTGCCTGTAACTTTGAATAAAATCAATAATCGGATGCTGACCTTCGAGCGCTTCAAGCGATCTGGCGTCGGTAGAGAAACCAGTTTTTGTTTTCTTCGTCGGCTGCAGCATCAATTTATCGAACAATACATGCGATAATTGCTGAGTAGAATTTATGTTAAACTCAGTTCCGGCTTCTTTAAAAATATTGCGGGTATAATCGGCCATTGAGTTTTTAAGCTCATTGCTTAAATCGTTAAGACTCTTTTTATCAACCAATATGCCGGTTCGCTCTATATCCTCCAATACAGGCGCCAGCGGAAATTCAATTTCATAGGCTACTTTTTTGAGATTTTCTTTTTCAATTTCTTTTTCAAACCTTTTGAATAAGCGGAATGTAATATCGGCATCTTCGCACGCATAGTTAGACAATTCTTCGGCATCAACCTCAAATATTTTTTCCGGCGTTTTTTTCGACCCAATAAGTTCGAGCAGGGGAATAGGTCTGTAGTTTAAATATTTTTCGGAAAGATCATCCATTCCGTGCTTCTCGTCAGGATCTACTACATAACTCGCTAGCATGGTATCAAAGTAAAAGTTAGTGAGATTTATTCCGTGTGTTCGCAATACACCAATATCATATTTTCCGTTCTGGCATACTTTTTTAATCTTTTTATTTTCGAACACCGGTTTGAAGATTTCAACAAAATCTATAACTGGAAGTCTGTCGCTTAAATCATTAGAAAAAAGATCGTTCGATTTCTGTGATGGATTGGTTGCAACAAAATATGCTTGCCCCTCTTTAATGCAAAAGGAGGCACCCAAAAGATTTAAATCCAAAGTGTTTAGTGAATCGGTTTCTGTGTCGAAAACAAATAGGTCGGTATCAGCTAATTTTGAAGCTAAATCTCCAGCTTCTTTTTTATCTTTTATAAGTTTGTACTTAACTTTTGATTTATCAAATTGAACGACATCTTCGCTGAAGTCAACACTCTCTTCAATTATTTCTACTTTCGATTCATCAAATATTTTTTTCAGCTTCGGTATAAACGATTTGAATTCGAGATCGGCAAATAATTTTATTAGTTTTTCAATATCAGGTTTTTCGAAAACTGCTTTTTCAATATCAAATTCGAACTCAACGTTAGTTACAATGGTAGCAAGTTCTTTAGATAAAAATGCATTTTCTTTATTCTCTTCTAATTTTTTTCTAACTGCTTTCTTTTCAATTTTTTCAATGTTTTCGTAAATACCTTCTAACGATCCAAATTCTTTGATAAGCGGTGTTGCCGTTTTTGGTCCAATGCCCTTAACTCCGGGAATATCATCAGACGAATCGCCAACAAGCGCGAGGTAATCAATCATTTGCTCAGGCTCAAAATCATACTTTTCGCGCACAGCTTTTTTATCAATTATTAATATTTCATCAGTAGATTTGCCCGGTTTGATAATCTTAATATTGTCGGTCACCAATTGAACATAATCTTTGTCGGGTGTAATTGCGAAAGATTCATAACCAAGTTTTTCGGCTTTCTTAACTGCGGTTCCAATTAAATCGTCGGCTTCATAACCGGGTAAAATATATAGCGGCATTTTGAATGCATCAATCACTTCTTTTATTCTGCCTATCTGGGGTATCATATCCTCTGGCATTTCTTCGCGGGAGGATTTGTATTTATCGTATCTTTCATGCCTGAAAGTTTTTTCTTTTGAATCGAAGGCAACCGAAATGTAATCCGGTTTAGTGTCCTCCAAAATTTTCAGGAGCTGATTTATAAATCCAAATACTGCGGAGGTAGGTTCTCCGGAAGAGGTAACTAACGGTCTGCTGATAAACGCAAAATATGCTTTATAGGCAAGTGCCATTGCGTCAATAATTACAAACTTTTTTTTATTCGGCATGCTTTTCTCAAATTTTTATTTTCAATTTACTTTTATTCTAAGGTAAAGAATTTTAATTTAGTGTTTTAATTTGCATTATGAATATAAAAATCACTTTTACAAATAACTATTAAGGCTAAGATAATTTATGATAAAATCAAAATTTGTCTATGCGATTGTGTTATTAATCTTTATCTCACTTACATCTTGTCAATCAAAAAGCGATACAATTTATGTTGCAACTTGGAATCTCGAAAATTTGTTCGACACGGTTGATGATCCTAATACGATAGATGAAGAATTTCTGCCCGATGGAAGTAAAAAATGGACTCCGGAAAAACTGGAAGTAAAATTAGAGAACATCGCAAAATTGATTAAATATATGAACGCAGGAAAGGGTCCAGACATTTTGGGAGTTCAGGAGGTTGAGCACGAACATTTGCTTAAAACGTTGACTGAAAAATACTACAATGAAAGAAATTATAAAATTGCTTATGCTGAATCGAAAGACGGAAGGGGAATAGATAACGGACTGATTTATGACGACGATATTTTCGATTTAGTGAACATTGAAACAATTGAAGTCCCGCTCGAAAATTCTTATCCAACCCGTTACATTCTGCACGTTGAACTTGTCGCCGGTGCTGAGAATCTGCACCTTTATGTTAATCATTGGCCCTCCCGCAGAGGCGGTGCAGAGAAGTCCGAACCAAAAAGGATAACTGCTGCTCAAGTATTAAGAAACTCCGTCGATAAATTAATTGAAAAAGATGGGATTGATAATTTGATTCTGATCGGAGATTTTAACGATGAGCCGGAAAATGAATCGATTAATATTACTCTAAATGCAATCGATTTTGAGTGTGAAAAACAGAGCGCCGATAATAAATCTCTTTACAACCTTGCATATAAAGAATCCGAAAAAAAATTAGGAAGTTATTTTTACCGCGGTGATTGGGATATGATCGATCAAATAATTATTTCGAAGGATGCTTTAATCAAACCAGGTTTGAGTTATGTATGCGGCAGTTTTGAAATTATAAGACCAAAATTTGCGGTTACCGAAAGAGGACAGTACAGAGGAGCAGCAATCCCAACTTACGGCGGAAAGAATTATTTGGGAGGTTACAGCGATCACTTCCCGGTTGGTGCAAAGTTTATTTTGGAAATGGAGTAAATTATTATGAAGAAAATATATATAGTTTTCGGTGCTGAAGGCGACTTAGGTAAGGGCGTTCGTAAAGCATTCGTGAAAAAGAATTTAGGCGATCTCTATTTATTCGACCGGAAATATAAAAACAAAAAAGAAGGCAGCATTAATTTCCTTTCGATAGAATCACTTACGGAAGAAGAAAATGTTTCGGAAGCATTCGGAAAAATCCCGGTAATAAAAACGGCTGAGTATTTTCTTTATTCTACAGTCGGAGGTTTTGCTGGAAGTAAATCGATAATGGAAACCGACTACACGACGTGGAAAAAAATGATCACTTTGAATCTTAATATTTCCTTTCTCATTGCAAAACAGTTTATGAAACTGGTCTCAAAAGGGAGCGGCGGTTCAATCATTTTCACTTCTGCCATGACTTCATTTTCACCAAAAGCAAATCAGGCAGCATATGGTGTGTCAAATATAGGATTGAATTATTTGGTAGAAACATTAGCTTTGGAAGGGAAAAAATATAATTTAACTGCGAATGCTGTAGCTCCTTT